>WTAW01000273.1 GCA_013139435.1 Candidatus Aminicenantota bacterium
CCTACTTTTTAACGGCTCACTGCTCTTTTAACCTGGATTATTCACGGACCGAGGTCGATGCAAAGGCGAGGCAGTGGCCCATGAAGCTGTAGTGAACTACCGCGAGCCGACCCAACCTAACCCGGGCTACAACGAAGGCTTTGTAGTGAGATCGGTTCGCCCGAAGGGTAAAAGATGCTGACAATAAAATATTGAGAGTCTTTTGGAAATAAATTTGTCAGCAGCTTTGATGAATAATTCAGTTTAGATGGTTTTTGAGAATTTGCATAGCCCGCTCAGGAGATTTGGTGCCGAGAATGATGAGGATGAAAGTGCGATAGGGCTGGACCACGATTTGAATCCCTGAATCGTCTTCGAGTTCTATACGGTCTTGGCCTGCAGTTACGTTCTGATATTTCACTGCGGCCTTGAAGTCCTTTTTTGCGCTGTCAAACGCCCTCTGGCTTGATTCGTCGTCTTTGTATTCCAGAATATAGATGTCATACCCGGCTGAGTATGTGCCCTTGATGCCCTCTTGGATTTTAAAAATATCTGTGTTTGCAAAAGGATAGCTGTTCACCAACCCAAGATTTCCCTTGAAATACTTTATGTTCTGTCTGTCCAAGTCCTCCTGAGGAAGGCGTGAGCATATTACGGGCATTTCCGCATTCGCTTGAGTTCGTATTTTTTTATCCATGGCATTAGCGATCGATTTGAGTCCATCGATGGTCTCTTTCTCTGCGTCAAAACCCGTTATTGTGACCAAGTATTGTCCCTTCCAAAAATTCAGATAGTAGTCCTGGAGTTTACATCCCTGTCCCACGTTGAGTTCCTGTCCTTTTCCAGAAGACTTGAAGGTGTACATGCCATAGGCGCTATCCGGAGAGGACATTTTGTAAATTTCTAAGGAGGCGGATCTCCCATTTGGGCTCTTGTAATCTTGGACGATAACTCGCTCGAAACCATACTCGTGATAGATCTCCGCACCGCCATTGATGTAGAAAAAAAGGTCCTCACCCTTGTATTCTTCAAAATCGAGATACCTTTCCCAGTTGTCGATCTCGCTTGCGGTGGGCAATAGCACTCTAAGCCCTTCTTCTTCGTGTGATGAAACGTTCTGACAATTCAAAAAGAGAACGAGACTCGAAAAAATAGCTAAACAGAATATGATTTGAACGGTCTTCATGGATGGCCTCCACGCTCCTTTTCCCTCTTTTCGAGGAACTGAATGATCTTTGCACTCCCCGAGGGAAAGGGGTATTTTTTCATCCCTCTTAGGCTAACCCAGCGATGGCCGTCTTTGGTGGGGGATGGATCCGTTTTGAGCAAACATTGAAACGCAAAGAGCTTAACCTGAAATTGTGTATACGCATGATTCACCTGAGTCAATAACTGGATCCTGTCGATCTCTGCACCCAATTCCTCCTTGATCTCCCTGTGAAGAGCCTGTTCGAGAGTCTCGTTTTTTTGTCTTTTTCCGCCTGGAAACTCCCACAGATCGGAGAGAAGACCCGTGGGAGGCCGTTTCTGGATCAAGTATTTTCCTTGTTTTTCCATAATTCCGATGACGGCTTCGATCTTGCGATAACTCCTCTTTTGAGGCCGGGGGATGATTTCCTGTTCCCCCATTGTGAAGGCTTTGCAGTATTCTTGGACCGGGCAGAGGAGACAGAGGGGACTTTTCGGCCTGCAGACCAGAGAACCCATTTCCATGACGGCCTGATTAAAGATTCCCATTTTTTCTGGAGGCAGGAAAGGTTTCATAAACTTAAAGATGTCTTTATCTGCTTTGGGAGTGGATTCCTTCGTTTTCCCCATGATCCTCATCCATACCCGCCGCACATTGGCGTCGATGACAGGAAAAGGCTTGTCGTATGCGATGCTGAGGACTGCGGCAGTTGTGTAGGGGCCGAACCCCGGCAGTTTTATCAATTCATCATAATCCTCTGGAATTTTTCCCTCATGTTTTTCCAAAAGGATACGGGCTGATCTGTGGAGGTTTTTAGCCCTCTGATAGTATCCGAGGCCTTGCCATGCTTTGAGAACCTGCTGTAGGGGAGCAGCACTCAGTGTTTGAACATCGGGGAACTGGGACAGCCATTTTTCATAGTAGGGAATAACCGCCGGGACTGTCGTCTGCTGCAGCATGACCTCGCTGATCCAGATCTTGTAGGGATCACGTGTTTGTCTCCAAGGAAGTTTCCTGTGATGTGTGGCGTACCATTTGAGCAGTTTCCTGGAGAATCTGGATTGTCTGTCCACAGCCACTTTATTTTACGGACTTAAACATTTACATTCAACTCTTCTATTCGGAAGCATTTATGAATCTGTGATGGCTCAGTCACTTATATACGTTATTGAATGATCAGATTGTATGATGGAAAAAATTTATTTATTTTTCCTCGCTGGGGAAACTGAGAGTGTTTTAGATATCATACAATCTGATCGATCGTAATGACATCATCACGGATTTGGAAATGTCTGAATTTACTCCGTAAAACTTGACTTTCCTGCCTGGGTGAGATAATTTTCAAGGGAAAGCCGGGTTTAATACACGTGTGAGTGAATTTATTGGAGGGTGATTTACCTTCTTTTTTTATGAATAGTTCAAGTTAGATAACTCGGATGGATATTTCGGTATAATGACGATGGAAAAGATCGGTAAATACAAAATCATCGGCGAGCTCGGTAAAGGAGCGATGGGCGTCGTCTACAAGGCGGTCGATCCGGATATCAACCGAGAGGTTGCTATCAAGCTTATCCGTTTTGATATGGTCTCTGAAGACGCGGAAAAAGAGGAAGCCGCAAAGCGTTTTATCAGAGAAGCCCAATCAGCGGGAAATCTGGAACACCCTAACATCATCACGATATATGAAGTCGGAAGAGAGGATAATCAGACCTTTATCGTCATGCAGTATGTGGATGGGGAAAGTCTAAAGCAAGTCATTTCCTCTGGGAAAAAGTTTTCTCCTGCCGAAGTTGTCGATTTGATGATGTGCATGTGTGATGCTCTGGATTTAGCCCATCAGAATAAGATCGTTCATAGGGATATTAAACCAGGAAATATCTTGTTGGATAAACAGGGCAGGCCCTATCTCGCAGATTTTGGTGTGGCCCGCATGGAAATGTCAACGATGACCCAATCAGGCACAATCGTTGGTACTCCGAGTTATATGTCACCAGAACAGATCCAGGGAATCAGAGTAGATGCCAGAGCTGATATTTTTTCATTGGGTGTAATCATTTATGAAATGTTGACGGGAAAAAGACCCTTTGAGGGGGATCACATCACTACGATTGTTTACAAAATCATGAATGAAGAACCCATAAGTATTAAAGAAATGAAGAGAGATCTGCCTGAAGGGTTAGAGTATGTCATCAAAAAGGCTCTGGCTAAGGATCCGAAGAAACGGTACCAGAGTTGTAAAGAATTGGCTGCAGACTTGAAGAATACTGGAGAGTGGTCCGAGAGAACGATCAGCTCTGGTTTACAACGCTCGGAAGTGCTCGGGCTGCAAAAAAAAGAAAAAAAAAGGCGAGTCCTCGTGTATGCAGCATCGCTTGTTATTCTCCTCTTGGCTGGAGCTGTGGGGGCATATTATCTCGTGCCTGATTTGAAAGAAAACCTTGCACTATTTAATAAGAAGAGAGAGATAGCCGTGGATGTGGCAGTGCTGCCCGCTCGACAATTTGAGGATATTCTGGATGTCTTTGATGAAGATCTAGTCAAATTAAAGGGACTTGTCGATAAAGAGGATTTTAGAGGGGCTGTGCGTCTGGCAGAACAGATACTCGCAGATGACGCAAATAATGCCAAGGTGAAGACCTATCTCGAATTGTCCAAAACCAAGGTGAGCGAAATAGCCGTGGCTGCCCTGTTGAGAACGGGAAAGAACTTCTACAATCAGGCTAATTATGAGAAGTGTCAGGAAACCATGGGAGAAGTTCTGAAGCAGGACACAAATAATGGGGAAGCGAGGAGGTACATCAATCTTTCCATTCAAAAAATAGCAGAGGCGGAGATCAAGACAATTGTGGAGCGCCATAAGAAGGCCGAGGAGGAGAAAGACCTCCTGACCCTTCTCAGCGACATCGGATCACCAACCCTTTCTCAGCAAAGAAAAGCGGCGGCGAGGGAACTTTTCAACAATTACGATGATATCCAAGCATTTGTTTCAAAAGTATCTGTCCGTTTTACGAATAATAATCGCGCTGTGGTCACATTCCCCAGTCTTGTTTCTGCCGTTCCAAAGGCAACGGGAAGGAAGAAGGTCATATTTGAAGGAGACGTATCCCTGACAATGGAAAGGCAAGGGAGTACTTGGAAAATTGTGGGGTATACTAAAAAAAGTATATAATTTTATTGAGTGATATGAAAAGAGAAAATTACAAACGAAAATTTCAGGTTTTAGTCACGCTCCTCCTTGTATTCGTGTTCCTCGGGCAGGGGACCGGCCAGATGAAACTCAAAGTCATCGTGGATGATGCCAGAGTGAATGAAACTCCTGAGATCAGAGGAAAAACACTTGCACGACTGTCACTGAATGTGATCGTGGATGCCGAGTCGAAGAAGGGTGATTGGTACAAAGTCTCTCTGGAGCTCGAAGGAGTCAAAATCACAGGATACATGCATGAAATGTTGGTCGAGACTGTGAGCGAAGAAGAATTGGCAGCTACTGGTGCAGAAAATTTACCGAGGCTTGAAAAGACTCAAGAAGAGATCATGGTAGACATTCAGAGCACAATGGATGAGAGCAGAGAGTTGATCAGGTCTGAAAGAGATCTTGACAATGCTGTGGTCTTTCTAAGGCCTCTTATCGCCAAAGCCTTCCGTGTGAAGGATGATCAAACACAAAGAGAGCTTGCTGCAGAAATCTTCCTCTGGATAGGGATGGGATATGCCGGCTTGGGTAACAATGAGCGTGCTCTTGAAGAGATCAAGAGTATGTTTGAGGTCGATTACCTGTATGCCAAAGAGATCACGCGCAATATCTTTGACCCGAAAATCGTCAGTCTTATTCAATTTGCCGAGAATGAGTTTTTGGGTAATATCATGGAATATTCCGTAACAATTGCGACAGATCCAGAAAATGCTCAGATCAAAATAAACGGCAAAGAAGTGGGTTCCACCCCTGGAACATTCAAAGCCGATTCTCCGGTCGTCAAGATCGAGATCACAAAGGAAGGTTACAGATCTGTCCAGGATGAGTTTTTTCTTACGCAGGATGACATCAGAAGGGACTACACCCTCGAAAGCATAGGAAGGAACGTGTTCGTAAAGTCTAATCCTCCAGGTGCCAAAGTCTATTTGGATGGGAATGACACAGGCGAGCTTACCGATTGTATGTTACCCTTGGTTTCCTTCGGTAGCCATACAGTAAACATTGTCAAGGATAGTTATCTGGGATGGACGCAAGAATTTACGCTTGAGGCCAGTGACAATCCCTTTAATATCGATGTTGTTTTAGCCGGGGCATCTTATGAATATCTCATGAAATGGGGCGGGGTAAACTTGACTCTGTTAAAAAGTCCCCAGGGAGTTGCGCTGGATGAAAATAACAATGTCGTGGTCGTGGATGACGGCAAGAATAAGCTGCAGAAATTCACAACCGAGGGCAAACTCATTCTCAACTGGCAGCCGAAGGGGTCTCGCTATAGAGGAATAAAGAATCCTTCTGATGTCGCCGTTGACAGTGATGGCTACATCTATGTCACAGATGTTAAGGGCCATCATGTGTGGAAATTCGACAAAAACGGGAATTTTGTCAAAACATGGGGAAAGGGAGGAACTGAAAGGGACGAGTTATTGAGACCCACAGGAATTTCTATCAACAGCAAGAATGAGGTCTATGTTGTGGATTCGGGGAACTTGCGTGTGAAAGTCTATTCCAGTTTAGGTGTGTTCCAGAAAATTCTCGAGAAACCGAAAAATATGGGTTTGCCGGTCGATGTCGCTGTGGGGCCGAATGATTATTTTTGGGTCATCGATAAGATCCGAGTCTATAAATATTCTCCGGATGGGAAATTCCTCAGTTCATGGGGAAAACGGGGCTCGAAAGATGGCGAGTTCGGCAATCCCAAAGGGATCGACATTGATGAGCTTGGTTTTATATACATCGCTGACGCTGCTAATAATAGGATTCAGAAATTCGACGGAGATGGTAAGTTCATCACAAAATGGGGAGAGCCTGGAAGTAGAATCGGAAGGTTCAATCTTCTCTCGGGTATCGCTGTGGATAAAGATGGACTCGTCTATGTCACTGATTCGACGAATCACAGGATCCAGGTGTTTCGGATCGTAAGTCAAGACAAATAAGAGAAAGAGGCTATTTCTTCCTTTTGGCGCTTCTATTCTTTTTCTCAGAGTTTTTCTCTTTTCCTGAATCTTTTATGCCTTTCTTCTGCATCTGCTTTTGGAGATCTTTCTCCGTTTTTTCAAGGAGGACTCCTGCGTCTTTGGCGCCGACCGAACTTAGACCCATGCTCACGGCAAAGGCGGGTTTTCTCTTTTTGTTGACCTGTTCGATATCATCCAAGATCCGTTCTCTCACGGTTTCTGCATTCTTTTTGTTTGTATTCGGCATGAGGACAGCAAGTTCATCGACCCCATAGCGGGCAACGACATCCACTCTTCGGACATTTCTTTTTAAGACTTGAGCGAGGTCTTTCAACATCTCGTCGCCTTTTTGATGTCCGAATTTTTCGTTGAGAGCCTTAAAGTCGTCTATGGTCACGATGAGAAGGGAAAGAGGATGTTCATAACGTTTGCATCTCTCCGCTTCTTTTTTAAGTTGGGTATCGAAGTTCTTCCTCTTATAAACTCCGGTCAGGGAATCGACATTGTCCATGTCTTTGAGGGCACTCAAGTAATAAACCTTTTCTATGGCCACGGCTGCATATTCGACGATAGTCTTCAGAATGTTTAGGTCAGCAGCCGTATAAGCTTCGTTATTTTCTTTGTTGATCAGCTGGAAAACCCCTATGACCTTTTCAATCACCCTTAGAGGAGCTCCGACCGTGGATTCGGCTGTAAAATCGATGTTTTTTGCGATGGTTTTACTGAATCGGTCGTCTTTTGCGACATTTTCAATGAAGCCTGCTTTTCCTTCATTAACCATCCATCTGGAGAGACCTTCGGTTTTGGGTAATTTCAGACCAGTCAGCTTATCGGCGTTGTTTCCGTAAACAAGTTTAAAGTAGAGCACATCCTTGTCTTTTTCGCGGAGTAAGAGGGCGTGGGTGACAGGAGAGAAGATCTCTCCAATTTTTTTCATGACCTGATC
This sequence comes from Candidatus Aminicenantota bacterium, assembly GCA_013139435.1. Lineage (GTDB taxonomy): Bacteria > Acidobacteriota > Aminicenantia > Aminicenantales > Aminicenantaceae > WTAW01. The sequence continues at coordinate 7,263 of WTAW01000273.1, forward strand.
CATGGCTTCATTGATTGTCTTGGCTGCAGTGACTCCTATTTCAATATCTGCAAACGTTGAAAGCTCCACGAATTCATCGATATTGTGAATTTCTTTGTCCTTGTCCATTTTAAATTTTCCCTTTTAAAAGGTTTTTTCCCTGGAACTCATCGACTCGTTTTTAAAAAAAATAACACAGCCATCATTTGATGTCAAATTGATCTCCG
>WTAW01000038.1 GCA_013139435.1 Candidatus Aminicenantota bacterium
AACACGCTCAGTTTCCCCGGCGAGGAAACTTCGCTCGGTTCCGGGCTTCCCTCACATCTCCCCTTGGGAGATGTACCATGCCCGTCCAGCCCTTCTCACGGTTTTTTCCATCACACAATCTGATCACCCAATAACGCTAAGGAGTATTCATGACAACACGGATTTTAAAATGCGTCTGCTTCTCCCATATGATTTGCGAAGTGCAGTCGGAGATGCTATTTTAAGAAATCGAAATTCACAAACATTTTTGTGATTATCAAAAGTTAAAGATGATGGCTCTTATAATGGAAAAAATTCACCCGCTTCTGGATCCAGAGAAACAAGAACAAGCCAGGCGATACGAAAAGGAGAAACGTCTGCTAGGCCTTTGGGGCCTGTTTCTCTCTCTGGGTGTTCTTTTAGTGTTTTATTACAGCGGCTTGAGTTCCGGACTCGCCAATCTATTTTCAGACAAACCTGTCATCTATGCATTTTTTATATATGTTTTCGTGTTTCAAGCTATCCTGTTCATCTTCGGCTTTCCCCTCAATTTCTACAGTGGTTACATCCATGAACATAGATGGCATTTTTCGAATCACACAAAAAGAAGCTGGCTTTGGGAGCAGATGAAGTCCTATTGTGTAGGATTTGTCATTTTTCTAATCCTTTTGGGGATGTTTTTTTGGATTCTGGAGCGATATCCCCAGCAGTGGTGGTGGATCGCCGGGATAGCCATGGCTTTTGTGAGCGCAATTCTTGCCACTCTGTTTCCAGTCTTGATTCTCCCCATTTTTAACAAGTACACGCCGGTCGAAAACAAAGAGCTGACAGAAACGCTCGACAGAATACTCAGCGAGGGGGGATTGAAAAGCAGCGGCTTTTTCGTGGAGGATATGAGCCGACAGACAAAAAAAGAAAACGCGTTCCTCGCAGGCTTGGGACGAACGCGACGGGTTGTTTTGGGGGATAATCTTATTGCAAACATGACAGTTCCCGAGATCGTGTCTATCATTGCCCATGAAGTGGGGCATTACAAACACCGTCATATCTGGAAACACATTGTTCTGGGAACACTCCAACAGCTTGTTGTCTTCTTTTGTCTGAACCTTATCATGAAAGCTGTGTTTCCCTCTTTTCTTTCTTCCACACGCGCTAACCTGTCTTTATTCCCCTTCTTTGCCATACTGATGGGCGCCCTATCTGGTTTTCTCTTCGGGCCACTCTCCAACGCTCTCTCCAGGCGTTTTGAGAGCCAAGCCGATCGATATGCACTGAGAAGCATCCCCAAAACGGATGTTTTCAAAACCGCTCTTGCAGGACTTGCCAATCGAAACCTCTCCAATGCCTATCCCAGTCGGTGGATGAAACTGCTGTATTATTCTCACCCTCCAATAGGGGAAAGGCTCCGTATGGCAGAAAAAACCACATCTGTTTAATGCGCACTGAAATGTCAATAAATGGCATTTTCTTGACAATAATTTGTAATATAACTCTTGGAGTTCGGCGGCCTAAGGCATAATTGATTTATAATTAATGAGTTAGATTATAGTGAGTCTTGGCACATAATTTGCTAATTTATATGTGGCTTATTGGAATATTTGCCAGGGTCGCAGGGCTAGAATGACAGAATCTGGAAAGAAAAAAGACACGTCTATAGAAGCAAAAAGGATCAACAGTAGAATCGAAGATCTGGAAACAGCTGTGATCGAGTGCAAGCTGAGTGAGGATGCACTCAAAAAAAGCGAGAGGAACCTTCTGTCCGTACTATACGCTCTTGAAGACCTCATCTTTATCCTTGGGGCGGATGGCACTTTCCATAAGTATTTCCAATCTCCGGACAGAAAGGACCTGTTCGCAAACCCTAAAAGTTTTCTTGGAAAACACTTCAAAGAAGTTTTGCCAAGGGATGTGGCTGACCTATTCCAGAATGCCATTTACAGGGTGGAAGATTACGGGAACGTCCAAAAGTTCGATTTTCTCATGACGATCAATAGAGATGAGATGTGGTTTAGCGCACGGATATCGCCTCTCAAGAAACACACAAAAGATTATTTTGGTTATGTGATGGTCCTGCAAAACATCACCGATCAGAAACAACGGGAAGAGACTTTGGTCACAAATGAGGAAAGATACAAAGCTGTGATGTTACAGAGCACGGAGAGTATTTTTTTGGCAGATGTGGAAACTCGAGTTATTCTTGAGGCCAATCAGTCTCTACAGCGACTCCTCGGTTATTCTCTACAAGAAATTCCTGGATTGAGCCTTTATGATTTTGTGGCCAATGGCCAGGATGACATCTATCAAAGGATCTTGCGAATTCTTAAGGAGCGCTCCTCCTATAAGGGCGAAATGCAGTATCGGAGGAAGGATGGGACAATCGTTGATGTCGAGATCAATGTGAACCTGGTTTCCTATAGAGGAAAGAAGGTCTTCTGTGTGATATCCCGGGATATTACTCCGCGAAAACTCGCTGAGAAACAGTTGATCCATACCGCAACACATGACCCTCTGACGGGCCTGACAAACAGACTGGTTTTCTATGACAGGATAGCGGTCGAGCTGGCACGTGCCCGTAGAAACCAGACAAACCTCGCCCTTATCTACCTCGATTTAGACCGATTCAAGATCATCAATGATACACTGGGACACAGCTGCGGCGACCAGCTTTTAAAGGCTGTGGCCGAGCGCCTGAAAAATCTTCTCCGTGAGACTGATACCCTCGCCCGTATGGGTGGGGATGAATTTATGTATATACTCCCCGAAGTTGAAAGCTCCGAGGATGTGGACAGAGTAGCAGAAAAAGTGCTCGATGCCATCCGGAAGCCTTTTTTACTCGATGGCCAGCTCCAGAGCATCACGGCAAGTAGCGGGATTGCCATTTATCCTGTTGACGGAAAAGATGCAGAGACACTGATGAAAAATGCAGACCTTGCCATGTACTTTGCCAAGGACAAAGGGCGCGATAAGCACTTCCATTTCACATCGGAAATGTCAGTCAAGAACCTTTGAGAGGCGGCATGTCATCACCCCCAAAAATTCACCCTTAGAGGCGATTGACGAAAAGTCGTTTTTGGAGTATTTTTTGGACAGGCGATGCAAATAATTGTCAATTTTATTGACAAATAATGTTAAATTAAAAGTGATGTGGCCAAAAAAGGCGGATAATAATGAATAGAAGACATGGACGAATATGGGGTTTTGTGTGTTTGATTTTCTGTCTTATATCTTTCTCATCTTTGATTTTTTCTGCAGGGAAAAAACTCATTGTTGTCGCGGATAAGGCCCAGATCTATCTGGAGCCCGACCAAAAAAGCCGGGTGATCGAGACACTGAATAAGGGTGATATCCTAACTCTCAGCAGCGAAAGGAAGTTTCGCCGCATATTCAATTATGTGTATTTCACCTCGCAAAATACGGGATGTACAAAGTCGGGGTATATTCTTGAGTCCTTGGTGGATAAACTTTTTAGTGTGACCAAAGTGATCACTATCCAGGGTGATTCGACGAAAAATACGAAGATTATCCGGTCAAAAGTCTTCCTGGATGCCACTGAGTGGGGGATGAGCAGCAATCAGTTGAAGAGAATCGAAGGACAGCCAGCCCACTTGGGGGAATCCCAGGGTTATCAAATAATCGGATACCAAAAAGAGATTTTAGAGCGGGATTGCCTGATCGGCTTCTATTTTTCGAATGATAGATTAAAAGGGGCTAAACTCAGCTTCTTGGAACAGCATACGAACAAAAACCAGAATATCGCAGACTTTAAACGGATCAAAGACCTAATGGTACAAAAATACGGAAGACCGATCGAAGACAAGATATCCTGGGAAGATGTCACTCATAAGGAAAACATTTCCGAATGGGGGAATGCTATAGGCATGGGGCACTTGGAGTATGTTTCGAGATGGTCGACACGTAAGACTGAGGTTTTACTCCGTCTTTTCGGTGGAGAGGATGAGATATCACTCGAAGTCACCTACAAACCCACCTTATGAATTATTCATAAAAACTTTTACGGGGATCGACTCCGTCCCAACAGTAAGTGCACAGTTTTTCTTTGGGGAGTCCGATGGCTTTGACAAGGTCATGAAGCCTCTGATACCTGAGGGAAGTCAATTGAAGTCTCTTCTCGATCTGTCTGATCATCGCACTGTATTTATCCGACTCCGTATCCGCATATTCATTCAGATCGACCTCCACATCTCCAACAAGCTCATGGATAGCTCTTCGCCCCGCTAAGTCCAATTCCGACCTTGATCTCGAAAAATTTAGAAACTTGCACCCGTATATCAGCGGAGGACATGCGGGACGCATATGGACTTCTTCGGCGCCGGATTCATACAGTCTCTGGATGGTTTCCTGGAGTTGTGTGCCTCTCACGATGGAGTCTTCACAGAAAAGCAGCTTATTATTCTCGATCAGGTCTTTGATCGGGATGAGTTTCATCTTTGCCACCAGATCTCTGACATCTTGATTTTGAGGCATGAAGCTCCGCGGCCACGTCGGCGTGTATTTGACAAATGGTCTCTTGAAAGGAATACGCGCTTCGCTGGCATAACCCAGTCCGTGTCCTGTGCCTGAATCAGGAATCCCTGCGACGAGATCAATCGCGTAATCCTCTCTTTGTGCCAGAAATGCTCCACATCTGTTTCTGACGCTCTCCACATTGATGCCCTCATAGTTTGAAGCCGGGAATCCGTAGTACACCCAAAGAAATGCACAGATCTGAAGCAAGTCTCCGGGTGGTTTTTTAGATTCGATGCCATCTTCAGATATGAGAACGATCTCACCCGGCCCCAGAAATTTTGTGACCTCATAATCAAGGTTGGGAAAGGCGCAGGTCTCTGAGGTGGCTGCAAAGCCGCTTGATTTTTCGCCGAGTACGATCGGTGTTCTTCCATATTTATCTCTGGCAGCATAAACCCCGTCTTCAGTCAAGAGAAGCATAGAACACGAACCGTCGATCGCATCCTGGGCGTTATGTATGCCGTCAACAAAAGACGTCTCCTGATTGATCAATGTTGCCACGAGTTCTGTGGGATTGATCTCGCCAAAACTCATCTCTGCAAAGTGTGTGGTGTGCCTCTCGAACGCTTTCCTTGCGAGTGTATCCGCATTCTGTATGACACCAACAGTTGCGATGGCATAGTTGCCCAGATGGGACCAGATGAGGACGGGCTGGTCTTCAGTATCACTAATAATGCCTATGCCTCTATTTCCTTTGAGTTTGGTGATGTCATCCTCGAATTTTGACCGGAATTGTGCATTCTCTATGCTGTGGATAAATCGTGTGAACCCTTCGTGGGACTTCACGGCAAGTCCCCCGCGTTTTGTTCCTAGATGGGAATGATAGTCTGTCCCATAAAAGAGATCTGAGACACAATCCTGTTTTGAGACAACACCGAATAAACCTCCCATAAAATCCTCCTTAGTCTTTAAAATAAGAAAGTGGCTTCAAACATTTTGTTCTATGAGTAGGTTAATATGACAAAAATCGAAATGGGATTCAAGAAAATTGTCGGAAAAGAGATAAAATAAAATTGTTTCTTTTTTTTATGCCGGGAAAGCTTTAAAATAAAAAAAGAGGCTAAAACAGGGATATGGAAGAAAAGAAAAAAGTTTTACTCGCAGGGATTATTATTATTGTGTTGGTCGCTCTGGCTATCGCTATTTATTATTTTTTCATTCTGGATAGGGGCAGAGAACAACCGACAGCTGATGAGGTTGTGGGGCAGGCAGTGCCTTCGGCCTCAGAGGAAGAAGAGAAAGCTCCAGAGACAGAGGAGGTCGAACCCCTCCAGGTTGGTCTGAACGAAAGCGATCCAGTCATCCGCGACCTGATCAAGGGGCTCACATCAAATCCCCAACTTGCAAATTGGGCCACAGCGGATGATCTAGCCCTGAAGTTCGTGGCTGGAGTAGACAATATCGCCAATGGCCAAAGTCCACGCGCCCAAGTTGATTTTTTTACTCTCACGGAGGGATTTCATGTGGTGGAGAGAAACGGCCGCACGTATTTAGACCCCGCTTCCTATGACCGATACAATGCTGTTGCCGAAATTTTCGATTCTTTGGACACAGAAAGCACAGTCAGGCTTTACAAACAGCTGAAACCGGTCATTCAGGAGGCCTATAAAGACCTGGGGTATCCGGATGCGGATTTTCAGGACACTCTAATCCGGGCTTTTGTGGAGCTTCTCAAGGTCCCCATAGCAAAAGACATCCTTCTGGAGAAAAAGATCATATCCTATGCGATGGTGGATCCTGAGCTTGAAAGCTTGAGTCAATCGCAGAAGCATCTCCTTCGTATGGGACCGGAAAATGTCTTGAGGATCCAGTCCAAGCTGCGTGAGATGGCTCAGGCTCTAGGAGTCTCAAGCCGAAGACTCCCCCGATAAGACTCAAGGTCAAAGACGCGAATTATTCCCGTGGAAGATGGATTTGGCTACAGATCTCTCGTGCCACTCTGTCTGAGGAAAAGTATTCCATAAGATCCTTCCACTTTTTCTGGAGGCTGAGCAGATCTTGAAATGAGTTCGTTTTGGAATTCAAACTTTTATGAGCCAGAGCAATATTTTCTAAACATTCTAAAGCCGCCTTGTCTTCACCTTGACTGAGATAATCGATGGCAAGCATCTGATTGGACCAAAACACTTTCTCTTCGAGATCCTCTTTCAAAAATTCACCAGGATAAGGATCGAGGTCATCGGCTGAGATCCTCACCATATCCTGGATATCCTCTTGAGTGTCCAGTTTGTTTTTCTCAAAGACAAATCGAAGGATATCTTCGCGTACTCTTCGCCATACGGGGTATGTTTTTGGGGGAGCGTCATGTTTGATCGAGAGAGTGTTATCCAGGTAAGTTTTGAATCCAAACATCCTTGCATTGATGAGAAAATCAATGTCTTCACCCCGAGGAATAGAAGGATCGAAGGGGATGAGGGTAAAGAGGTCGCGATGAATGACCAGATTTCCACCAAAAGTAAAAGGCGTCACTTTGAGGCGCGGCTCTTGAGCGATAATTTTCGTGAAAGCACGGTTCATACAGTCGAACTTATCCCAGTAAGTCATCCAATGCAAAAATTCTTTGTGGAGGAAATAATCTTCGTCAGGGTTTATGTAATAGCCTGCAATCGCCAGCACTCTATCATCCCCGAGAGTTCGGCCAATATGTTCCCTGGCCTTGTCCATGAACTGACGATCTTCGAATATTTCATCGTCATCGAT
>WTAW01000317.1 GCA_013139435.1 Candidatus Aminicenantota bacterium
AGACCGGAGAGGGGCTTCCCGGTGTTGAGATCACTGTGAGGGGGCCAAACCTTCAGAGAGAAAGGAGTGTAATCTCAACACCAAACGGTGACTTTTACTTCCCCCTATTGCCCATCGGAAAATACACGTTGACCTTCAAGCTTGAAGGATTTATCGCTGTCACCCAAGAAAATGTCATCGTTCGGCTCGGACGAGTCACACGCATTGCGGTCACCATGAGGCTATCAGAGATCCAAGAGGAGATCGTCGTCACTGCAGACACTCCGCTCATCGATAAAACATCCGTAGACACGAGTTTTCATCTGAGCAGCGATGATCTAGAGAAGATGCCATCACAGAATCGTACGGTTGTGGATGCTGTCAAGTTTGCTCCAGGTGTCACGGGAGTCCGGATGAATACCCGAAGAGGAGTGGCTATAGAGGGACAGCCGAGCATTCGCGGTGAGGGGGAGGAGGGCAACAACTGGATCCTCGATGGTCTCTCGATAAGCGGTGTGAGGTTGAGAGGGTCGGGTATGCCGCTGAATTACGATTCTATAGACGAGATTCAGGTCATTTCCGATGCTTTTAGCCCGGAATATGGGACCGCCCTCGGTGGCATCATCAATATGGTCACAAAAAGCGGAAGCAATGAGTTCTCTGGGGAGTTCTCTCTCGTGTTCATGGATAAAAATCTACAGGCCGAACGGCAAGATCAACTAGCATTGGTCAGCGAGGCAGACAATTTCTCGAACTACAACTGGTATTTGAACCTTGGAGGCCCCATCATCAAGGACAAACTGTGGTTTTTTATCTCACAGAACCTCTTCACGGATACGATAGAGACGAGAGAAGATACGGTGGACTACCTCCATGTGCCTGGGGGGACCCTCTCCACAAAACGCAACAACTTTTTTACGAAACTCACTTTTGCTCTGAATGTCAATCATAACCTGTCGTTAACGACGAGTTATAACACATCCTTGGGACAGGACGGAGGGATCGGATTCCCAGAGCTTTATGAAAAGAACAGTTTCTCTGATCTTCTCTTTCGTTTCAACTATAAGGGGATCCTGAATTCAACAACCTTCATCGAGTCCGGTTTGGGATGGGTCGCGAGGGACTCCCTGATCGAGCCATTGGATGGTGATCTGGGACCAGCACAGTATTACATCGAAGACCTGGGCCGCAACATCAATAACTCTTACGGGAATGTTACGGACGATTCAAGACGGATGGATTTTAACATCAAATTCACCAAGTATTTCGATACGGAGACTTTTGGCCATCATGAGATCAAGCTGGGATTTGAATATTATTCATTTTCGTCCCGGTTTGCAGTGGACTTTAGCGGTGAAGACGAGGACCTTTTTCCGGGGAACAGCTTTGATGCAGGAACCAAATACTATTGGGAAAGCTGGGATGAGGGGAGACAAACCCCCACCTTTTTCTATGAATACGGCGTGTTCGACATGGTAAATTCTTCCAATGGGATTGGATTTTTTGTTGCCGACAGAGCCACTTTTGGCAGATTTACTGTTTTGTTGGGGCTGCGGAGTCAGACGCAGACAACTCTGGATAATAACAAAGAAAAACTGTGGTCATGGTCTGTGGCAGACTTTCTCTCTCCGCGTCTATCGCTTTCTGTGGATATTACAGGGGACGGTGTCAATGTGCTCAAACTCGGTTGGGGGAGATTTGCAGATACGATCACGACGATGCCTTTGGGTTTCTTCAGTTCCGGAGCCGGATTGACATTCCGGACACACAGGTGGCAGGGAGTGGAGAATCCATCCCAAAGTCAACTTCACAACCCATCTTTCTGGGAATTCGAAAACGAACAGAAGCTCCAGGCATTTGATATAGCCTCAAGGCTGAAGCCCAATTTTCTTACTCGCTATCTCATAGAATTCGACCGGAGGCTGGGAAGGGATTGGGCTGTTATGGTCCGCTATGTGAGGACCAGCGCCAATGACCTGTTGGAAGTGCTCGCTCTACTGGATCTGGAGACACTCTATAGATTTTTGTATGATAATTTTGAGCATAAAAGACGGAATTATCAAGGATTTGAGTTCGAGGTGAATGGAAAGATAGGGACACGTCTTTTTCTAAACGCATCCTACAGCCACGCTGTGGCCAAAGGGACGAATCCGGGACAGATGGAATACGGTTCCTGGAATCAGGAGGAGGGAAGCACCAACTATCTGGGCCTGTTCGGTAATCATCTCTTTGTTCCCGATGTGCCGGAACTCAAGGAGGTCAAGGAGTATGTTGATTGGGCTCTGGGTGGCCTGGGAGGAAGAGGGATCGGTGATGAAGGGTGGTATGGCAAACTCCCCTACTCGATCGATCATGACTTAAAGATCAACGTGATTTATCTTGCTCCGTACGATTTCTCTTTTTCGGCCGCTTTCGAATACATCTCCGGCTACTATTGGGAGAAAATGGGTTACGTCCCTTTCTTTGGCGGATATTATTCCTACCCCGAAAAAAGAGGCACAAGAGAGACTCCTTCGCACGCATATCTGGATCTCGGCGTGGAAAAGAGATTCGGGTTGGGAGGCATAAAACTTCCTCAGAGGATGGGCTTAACTCTGAGGCTCGATGTGTTCAACCTCCTCAACAGCCAGAGACCGATCTCCTACGT
>WTAW01000387.1 GCA_013139435.1 Candidatus Aminicenantota bacterium
GGGTTTCGATCGGAGACAACACAACAGGGAAATCACTTCCTCCCCGCAATCTCCCTCCCCAGCTGTCCAAAGGTGAGATGCCCGTTGACCCCACAGATATTTCATTTGAACCGAATATATTCATCTATGACAGTTTTCCCGGCGGAATAGGATTGAGCCCATCACTTTTCGACCTGCAGAATGATCTTCTCGAACAGTGCAGGAATACGATCAGAGCGTGTCTCTGTGCAGAAGGATGCCCCTCTTGTGTCGGCCCAACCAAGGAAAGCGGCAAGGGAGCCAAGGAGGTTGCGCTGTTTATCCTGGATACACTACTGGATTGATAATAAGAATCGTTATTCCAATAACACCTTTTGGTCCGCTCACGGAGTGGGCCCTGCATCGCATCTTGGCTCTGTAATACTGCTAGGGGGCAAAAGACTTTTTGGCGTCGAACTTTTTAAGCTGTTTCTCCTCCCCCAGAATGATCAGAATGTCACTGTCTTTGATGACAAAATCCGCTTTGGGCATGAACGTGGTCTTCTCCGGGATGATCCCTTTGATAGCCATGACTTGGATGTCATACTTGTTCCTCAAGTCCAGCTCTTTCAGGCTTTTGCCGATGAATTTCTCGGGTGCAGCAATCTCCTGAACCGTTAACCCAGAAATGAGCGGCAGGTATTCCAAAATATTCGGATTGCTCAGCCGCAAGGCGGTCTTGATCGCCATGTCCTTTTCGGGATAGATCACCTCTGTTGCTCCCACCGCCTCCAGGATCTTTGCATGGTCCTCGGTAAGGGCCTTGGCAACGATCCTGCGGACTGCCATCTCTTTCAAGTAAAGTGTCGTGAGTACGGAGGATTCCATGTCGGGACCTAAACTCACTACCACGACATCCATATCCGTAATCCCCACAGCCTGGAGATTTTCCTTGTCCGCGGCATTCATTTGGACGGCATGAGTCGCTGCATCTTTCATATCGTCAACCTTGGATTTTTCTTCATCGATGGCAACGACTTCATGCCCCATTTCATATAGTGTTTTTGCGACATTAGAGCCAAAACTTCCCAGTCCGATCACCGAAAACTTCATGCTCCTGCTCCTTCAACCAAACGTTTGAGGAATAAGTTTATCCGATCATAACGGATTCCTCAACATACTCATATTTTCCGAAAGACCTGCGACGGCTTAATGCATAGAGGAGTGTCAGAGGGCCGATTCTTCCGACATACATGGTGAACACAAGGATTATCTTGCCTAATCCTGTCAGCTTTGGAGTGATGCCGAGTGATAGGCCTACCGTCCCAAAGGCAGATACAACCTCAAAAAACACTCCCTCCATGGTTCCTCCTTTTTGAGCGATAAAAAGGAGGAAGGCGGAAAGAAAAATAACGCCGATACTTAGGGTAACGACTGTAAAAGCTTTTGTGATCAACTCAAGCGGAAGAGTTCTGTAATACAGGTTGACTGACTCTCTAGCCTGAATCTTTGATTTCAAAAAAGCAAAAATCACACCGACTGTGCTCGTTTTCACCCCGCCCCCTGTAGAACCTGGGGAAGCACCGATGAACATCAGTACAATCAACAGGAATACACTGGCAAAGCTCAGAGTGTTTAACTCCAAAGTATTAAATCCGGCTGTACGCGCTGTCACTGCCTGGAAAAAAGAAGCCAGGATCTTTTCCTTGACTCCGAAATCCTGCATAGCGCGATCCCCCTCAATGACAAAGATAAGGAGGGCTGGAACAGCAACAAGAAATAAAGTCAGCGTCAGCACAAGCTTGGTATGAAGCGAGATGTGCACCTTTTTACGCCTGATCCATGAACTCCAAACGTCTTTAAGTTCTTGAAGAACCAAAAAGCCCAATCCTCCGGCAACGATCAAAACAACAAGAATGATGTTCACCAAGAAATCGCCACGACAGGAGATAAAACTGTCGCTTGAAAGGGAGAACCCCGCATTACAAAAGGCGGAAACAGAATGAAAAACGGACTTAAATAGCGCTCGAGGTGCGGAGGATTGGCTGCACCAGTGGACATAGAGAAATGTTGTTCCCACTCCTTCAATAATCAATGCGTAGACAAAAATATTTCTGATCAACCCTTTCACATTCTTGATTGAAGACGGAGTGTAGCCTTCCTGAATGATTATCCTGTCTTTTACTGATATCCTCTTCCCAGCGACAAGCAGGATAAGCGTGGAAAAGGCCATGATCCCCAGGCCTCCCATCTGAAAGAGAACCAGCAATATCACTTGTCCCACAGGAGAGAAATACGTGGGTGTTTCCTTAACCGTCAAACCCGTCACGCATACGGCTGAGGTCGCTGTGAAGAGGGCATCCACAATGGATATCTGGCCCGATTGTGTGCTGAAGGGAAGCGCTAACAAGATGGTCCCGACCAAAATGGCCACAACAAAGCTTACAGCGAGCAACTGCGCAGGCTGGAATCGCCTTCCTTCTCTGGACGTTCTTTTTTCACTCATTCTCAGCCTCTCCCGGAACGCTCGAGTTTTCAATCTATTACGTCACCCCTTGTTTGTCAAACCTTCCTGTAGAGTGCAAGCATCCCCAAAACCGTGATGGCATGAAATCACATTGCGGAACGTCATTCATCACAGTTTTGGGGATGCTTCCCTGTAGAGTTGTGAGTATCTTTATTTCCATGATAGTAAAAAGGCACATGGTGTTACTGATTGAGACACAACAGATAGGAATGTTTGACAAGTAGCCAGGCATGTGCTACTTTTGTGACGGAAAAATGGACTTTTTACAACTCATATTTGAAGCCAGTATCGTCGTCAAACTTGTGCTGCTTATCCTCCTTTTTTTTTCCGTCTTTTCATGGGCGGTCATGTTTTTTAAGCGAAAAACTCTGAAGACTGCATCATCTCAGTCTAAGAAATTTTTAAACATCTTCCGAAAAAGTGCAAACCTCAACGAAGTGAACGAAGCCGCCAAGAAGTACAGGGGAAGCCCTGAGGCCAGGCTATTCA
>WTAW01000220.1 GCA_013139435.1 Candidatus Aminicenantota bacterium
GGTTTCATGCAGAAACCAGACGAATGGAATGAAGAAGTCGCCTCGGCTCTCGCCAAAGCAGAGGAAGACTTGGATGAACTGACCGAGGACCACTGGAAAGTCATCAACTACATCAGAGGCTATTATCTAGAGAAAAATTTAGCGCCCATGGTTCGGAAAGTGTGCAAGAACTCAGGCTTCTCCTTGAAGCATATCTTTGAGCTTTTTCCCTCTGGTCCTGCCAAGGGTGCGTGTAAACTTGCCGGTCTTCCCAAGCCTGACGGGTGTGTATGAACCCAGCAATGAAATGATCCCAGTATTGAGATTTGGTGTTCTTTTCTCTCTCCTCTTTTCTTTCGCAGCCCTGATTTATTTAGTGTTTAAGACCTTGTCTTTGGGAAGAAAAAGTGTGTACTCCTCTCCCCAAGGCGATTGGAAGAAGGGAGTCATCTATGCCTTTGGTAAGGGGATGATGCCGTGGGAAAAGGAAAGCGCCAAGAAACATCTGCCAACTTATCTTGCTGGATTTATCTATCACTTCGGCATCTTCGCTGCCCTCCTTTACACACTTCATCTTATTATCCCCTTTCAGTTGAGCAAACTTTTATTATCTCTTTTAAGAGTATTCATGGCGAGCGGATTCCTCTGTGGTTCAGGACTCTTCATAAAAAGAACTATCCTCACAAACATGCGAAAAATCAGTTGTCCGGATGATTATATTTCAAACATTCTTGTTGATTTATTTATACTCACTGCATTGATAGACACATTCTTTCCTGTAATAAGACCTTTCTTTTACGTTGGAAGCATCGTAATGTTCCTCTACATTCCAATGGGCAAAATTCGGCACTGTTTTTTCTTCTTCTACAGCCGGATCCTTTTCGGATATTTTTTTGGTAGACGGGGCGTGTTTCCACCACGACACAAGCAGCTGAAAGTACAATAATATATCTGAGGCTGAAAAAACGCATGACTTATGAAGAAAAGATTCATAATCTGACTGTTGAAGACAGAGAGAAAATTCTCGAAGAGTTCAAAAAATCCATCCATTTTGACGATGGAGCATACCTGAATACCTGCGCACATTGTGGCCTCTGTGCGGATTCCTGTCATTATCATATTGCCCTTAACGATACACAATCTATCCCTGCCTACAAATTAGCCCTGGTGACAAAAATCTATAAAAAATCATTTGGCTTTATCGGGAAAAAATTACCGTCTTTAGTGGGTGCCGCAGATCTTAGCAATGAATTAATCGAGGAATGGGTGGATTCTCTTTTTGGAAGATGCAGCCTATGCGGCCGTTGCACAATAAACTGCACCATGGGTATAAATATCCCTTATCTGATCCGGGCTGCAAGAGGGGCTCTGGCCTCTGTTGGTCTTGTTCCGCCAGGATTACAGTCCACAGTTAATACGGCCATCGAAAAGGGCAACAACATGGGCATCTCCAAAGAGGATTGGCTGGAAACAGTGGAATGGCTGGAAGAGGAACTCCAACAGGATGTGGATGATTCTGACGCTCAACTTCCTGTGGATAAAAAGGGAGCTCGACTCCTCTATACAATTAATCCGCGAGAGGCCATGTTTTTCCCTCTATCCATATCTGCGGCCGGCAAAGTCTTTTATGCGGCCGGAGAGAGCTGGACATTTTCCAGTGAAAATTTTGATGTGACAAACTATGGCCTGTACAGCGGCGATAATGAAGCGGCAGGGATCATCTCCGAGCGATTGATTCTTGCCTTGGAGAATCTCGAATGCAAAGAATTAGTTCTTGCCGAATGTGGCCATGGTTTCAACTCCAATCGATGGGAAGCGCCAGAATGGTTACAGAGACATTATGGATTCAAAGTCGAGAGCATCCTGCAAGTTATTTTTGAATATATTCAGGAGGGGCGCATCAAACTGGACCCCAGCTGGAATCCAAAGGTTGTGACACTGCATGATCCCTGCAATCTTGTCCGTTTGGGGGGGATTATCGAAGAACAGCGAGATATCCTCCGGCATGCTGTGGACAGATTTGTCGAAATGACGCCGAATCGGGAAAATAATTTTTGTTGTGGTGGTGGGGGAGGCCAGTTAGCCATGACCCGTTTTTCTAAGAGACGCCTTGAAGTAGGGAGAATAAAGGCAGATCAAATCAAAGCAACGGGAGCCAGGGTTGTGGCCACGCCCTGTCACAATTGTATCGATCAGCTTATGGAACTCAACAAACACTACAAGTTGGACATTGAGATCAAGACAATCACGGAAATAGTCGCAGATGCAATAGTCCTGTAGATGATCCCGTCAGTGGAAACACGCGGTTGTATTTTGTACTATCCAGACTATTTTAACTGAAGACGGAGTTGAGCGATCTCTTTCACGGCATTAATAGCAGTCTGGATGTGTTCTTCTGTGTTGAAGGGTCCGATGCCAAAACGGACACCACCGTGGATCTCAACCAGACCCAGATGTTCATGGATGAGAGGCGCACAGTGCAGTCCGGTCCTGCAGGCAATGTTATAATCCACATCCAGCATGGTCCCGGTGTTCAAGGCTTCGAAACCATCGACATTGAATAAGAAGATACTGATATGGTTCATCAAATCATCTTGACAATAAAGTGTGATCCCTTCCACATCTTTGAGACCATCCCGTAACATAGTGGTGAGCTGCATTTCATGATCGTAAAGTTTTTCCATACCCTTATCTTGGATCCACTTGATTCCTGCGTGTAATCCTGCGATGCCTAACGTGTTGTGCGTTCCATATTCTAACCGGTAAGGATACTCGTATAGATGTGTGCGCACGGCTGAACGGACTCCAGTTCCTCCGGCGCGTGTGTGCCTGATCTCGATTCCTTCTCTGACGTATAGCCCTCCAATACCCGTAGGCCCGAGCAGAGATTTATGTCCTGTAAAGGCGACAATATCGACATTCAGTTTTTCGATGTCGACAGGAATCTTACCCGCTGATTGGGACACATCTACGGCAAAAGGGACACCTTTTTTCCGGCATATCTCACCGATCTCTTTAATAGGCTGGATCGTTCCGATCACATTCGAGGCATGGTTGACGATCACAAGTTTTGTGTTTTCCTTGAATTTATCCTTAAAATCGTCCGGATGGACAAAGCCTTTTTCATCAAATGGGATCAAGTCCACTTCAACGCCGTTTTGGCTCTGATGGTAGAGGGGCCTTAACACAGAATTGTGCTCGACGGTTGTGGAAATGACGTGATCTCCTTTCTGGAGCATTCCAAATATTATGATATTCAGTGCATCTGTCGAGTTATAAGAAAAGCAGAGCCTGTTGGGATCCGTCCCGTTAAAAAAATCTGTCAGCATTTTTCGTGTTTCCTCGACAACTTCACCCGCTTCCATGCATAGGTCATATCCGGAACGGCCAGGATTCACTCCGTATTTGCGGTAAAATTGGTCCATAAAAGTATAGACTGCTTCAGGTTTAGGGTAGGAAGTGGCCCCGTTATCCAGATAAATAAATTCGCTCATTCAGAATCTCCGAATTCTACTAGAATGTGATTGTTTTCAATGGCTTATATTAGGGGTAGACTTTATATTAAAACCCCTGTTGAAAGCAAACATTTTTTATAAAAAATTGACAGGACTTCCCCATATGGACTAGAATTAATGGTTCCAATGGAGTTTTGAATGGCAAATCTGAGATCAAGAATCATTTTCACAATCTTGCTGGTTGCTTTCATGTTTCTGGCTGTTTCCTGCACTAACCAAACCTATGACCTTGTCATTAAAAACGGCTTGATTGTTGATGGGACTGGGGAGATGGCATACAAAAGCGATATCGCCATCAAGGGAAACAGAATAGCAAAAATTGGCTCTATTAAGGAGAATCGAGCCCTCGAAATCATCGATGCGACCGGTTTAGCCGTGACACCAGGGTTTATCGATGTTCACACTCACTGTGACCGTGGAATAGAGAGAGTGCCTACTGTGGATAATTATATCTTCCAGGGCGTCACAACTGTCATCGGCGGAAACTGTGGAGGTCACCGTTATCCGCTGGCAAAACTCTATGAAGATCTGGAACTCGAGGGGATATCCATCAATTTTGGAAGCCTCATCGGCCACAACACGATCCGCCGGGAGGTCATGGAATATAAGATGGAAGCGCCCACTGAAGAAGAGATGACACAGATGAAGGCCCTCGTCGACCAGGAGATGAAAGCAGGAGGCCTTGGTTTTTCCACAGGACTCAGTTATCTGCCGGGTATTTATTCCAAAACAGAAGAGATAGTTGAATTGGCTTCCGTTATCTCACCTTACGACGGTATCTATGCCAGTCATATCAGAGACCAAGCCAAACACATCACCGAAGCTATAGAAGAGGCAATCGCAATCGGAGAAAAAAACAACCTGACTGTCCAAATCTCTCATATCAAACTCGCCGATGATGCCGTTTGGGGAGAGACAGAAAGGATCACAAATCCTGTTGAAGACGCAAGAGGCCGCGGAGTGAATGTTTTTCTCGATCAGTATCCTTACACCGCGACGAGCTCTGGCTTCACAAGCAGCTTTCCTTCCTGGGCGTTTGAGGGTGGAAGAGATCAGTTCCTGGAGAGAATCAAGAATCCGGAAATCTACGTAAAAATCAAAGATTACATCATCGAACGAAGGCTCACATCGACAAGAGGGATAAATAAGCTGGATACAATCTACATTGCGAACTCGAGAAATTATGGGGAATATGAAGGGAAAAACCTGCAGGAAATACTTTTAGCGCAGGGGAAAGACCCAACGATCGATAACGGAGTCGATCTGATCATTGAAATAGAAAAAAATGGTGGGGCAAGCTGCGTATTTTTCCAGATGGATGAGAAAGACGTTGAAGATTTGATGAAGCTAACCTACAACATGCATGCTTCGGATGGTGGAGTGCAAGAAGTAGGGAGGGGAGTCCCTCACCCGCGAAACTATGGCACTTTTCCCAGGGTGATATCTTTTTATGTACATGAGAAGGGTGTCCTCTCTCTCGAAGAGGCAATCAGAAAGATGACTTCACTCCCAGCACAGGTCTTCAAGCTCAAAGACAGAGGGCTGCTCAAGGAAGGGATGTATGCGGATATCTGTGTCTTTGATCTTGAAAATTTCAGAGACATGGCGACTTTTAAAGACCCCCATCAGTACAGCCAGGGTCTGTCAGCCGTTATTGTCAACGGCAAAATCGCAGTCGAAGACTACGAACACACACACACAAAGAGTGGGATGATCCTATATGGTGCTGGCAAGGCACAAGGAGCACAAAGTGATCATTAAAAATAATGCTGATATTCCTGAGATTAGCGTTCAAGAGGACCAGGTCACCAACGTCACACAACAAATCCTTATTGGCCCCAATGATGGATCTCTGAATATCATCATGCGGAAATTTCGTGTTCTTCCCGGAGGTCACACGCCCTATCATATCCATGCGCATGAACACGTGGTCAAAGTGGAAAAAGGCAGAGGGATTGTTGTGGATGCGGATGGCCATGAAAATCACGTCTGTATGGGACAAAGTCTTATAATCGAGGGAGGGGAGAAGCACCAGTTTAAAAATTCTTACGATGAGCCCTTTGAGTTTCTTTGCATTATTCTAAATACCGAAAAAACACGTTGACCCCAGATAAAACTCCATGAAGGCGAGAATAAACAAAGCGATCGAGTTCCTCCTCGCTAGAGGAAATCTGCCGATACTCTACTGGATGAAAAAGGATATTCTGGAAGTTCCTGCAGACCGCGAACAGAAAAATCTGCGAAAATTTGCCGCACGCATCAGGATTTTAAACAACCAGCGATCGAATGGAGGCTGGGGTAAGCGTAAATATGATGGCCCTCCCCGTTGGGAAAAAACATATTACATCGTGGATACGCTTAAAAACGCCTTTCGTCTCTATGATTACGGCTGTGGGTATGAAGAAAATGGAGTTCAACAGTTAGTTAAATTCTTGTATTCCACACAGACCCAAGAGGGAGACTTTCGCGGAGCCTATCTCAATGAATACGCACCGACCTTCCATGCGCTTACGCTTCATGCTTTGTGTCTGTTCGGTTTGGACAACGATCAGCGAACACAGAAAGGCTTTCGATGGTTCATGAGGCACAAACAGGATGATGGGGGTTGGGTTATCCCTTACAGAACAATCGACAAGAAGGAACTTAAAAGTCGGTACAACTTTGAAGCACAGACAAAACTGACTCCTGTGAAACCGGATTACACACAACCATCTTCTCATCTGGTGACTGGAATGGTCCTTCGGGCTCTTGCGGCATCCCATGTTTGGAGAAAGAAGAAGCACACAAGGGTGGCAGGGGAGTTTTTAACGAGCCGGTTTTTCAAACCCGACAAATACGAGGACAGGCATCATGCCTCTTATTGGAAAGAAATTACATATCCCTTTTGGGCGACTGACATTCTGAGCAGCCTGGATGCACTTTCACGGATAGGCTTTACACTCGAAGACCCAAACACCCGGAGAGCTGTGGAGTGGCTCATGAGAAAACAGAATCCTCAGGGTTACTGGGAAGCCCCTTCAAAAAAATCAAGTCTCGAAAATCACCTTTGGATCACTGTGGTTGTGCTTCGTGTCCTCAAACGGTTCGGCCTCCTCGAACTCTGACACGCTCGTCGATGGGTGTGTGTCCCGGGAAGAATTGGATTATTCACGAGTCAAGGCCAACCCACCCCACCCATTCACAAAGGTGGAGGCAGTGGCCCACGAAGCTGTAGTGAACTACCGCGAGTGGGCTACAACGAAGACTTTGTGGTGAGATTGGCTCGCCCGAAGGGTAAAAAATGTCGATCATAAATAAAAATCGCAGAGGAAATGCAGTGCCCAAATGAGCATTCCAAAAAAACAATGTAACATTCTGATATTACGTCTGTTATGATTGGTGTCGACATTTTTTATGAATAATTCAGGCTAAAAAACACGAATCAATGAGTGTATATCGTTGTACGGCTATCGATCTCGGAGAGGACTGCGAGGAGACGGACCTTAGTTTGATTAAAGTCACGGTTCAGCTCGGACCCTGAATCGGAATCTTCTCCCCCCAAAGACAGATTCGTGAACGACTGATAGCCATCGAAACAGTTGACGATGTTATGAATGAGCCTTCTGAGCGCTTCGATGTTCAGCTCATCCCGTGAAAGAATTTCGACAGCTTCCTGATGGAAATGCAAAAATACATTGGCCCATTCGCTATTGTTCCCTTTCATCAGAAGTTTATGAAGCTGCTGAAGAAGCAAAGCCAGTTCCTGGACACGCCACTTTTCGACTCTTAACATAGTTTATCTATGATGCCAGAAATGTCTAAAAAAATCGAGGGGCATTTAAAAAAATGCGTGTGCTGAGGAATCAGCTTGCCTGACTGTTGATGTGTATGTATCATTAAACTACAAAGAAAGCATGGGACAATGAGATATTTTTTGAGCCTAGGCAGTAACCTGGGAGACCGGAAAAAAAACTTGGAAAAAGCGGCTGGGCTCTTGAGTAAAGTGGAAATACACATCATAACCTCATCATCTTTGTACAAAACAGAACCTGTTGGGATAATCACTAGACGTTGGTTCTACAACCAAGCTTTAGAGGTTGAGACGGTCTATGATCCCGAAGAGCTTCTCTTTCGTGTGAAACGTATCGAAGAACGAATGGGGCGAGTTCGTACAGACTGTCCCCGTTCTCGCTTGATCGATATTGATATTATATTGGCCGAAAATAAAACGGTGAGTACAAAGACTCTGCAGATCCCCCACCCTCGGATGGTCAAAAGAAATTTTGTGCTTTACCCTCTTTCTGAAATCGCTCCCGAAGTCAAACATCCAGTCCTCAATGAAACAATCAAGGATTTGTTGGAGAGATCCACGGATCAAGCTACCGTGGTAAGATTATGATCATCTAACCTGAATTATTCATCATCACATGGAATGGTTATCATAGATATTTGATATTGTTGTATAATAATTGTTTCTATGCGAATAATCACTGGTCTATTTCTTATAGTTTTGCTCATCGTTACAACAGCATGGGCCACTGATGTTAAGGGTGTTGTGCAAACGGCCAACGGCAATCCCATCAATGATGTCGTAATTCTCCACAGAGACAGTGGGACAAAAACTCTTTCTGATAAACATGGTGTTTTTATAATCTCGATCCCGGAAAGTGACAGAATCGTTCTAGAAATCATCCATCCCGATTACATAGAACAAGAGATATCCATCGGAACAAAGGACTTCAAAAAGAAACTCATAGTAACACTCTCACCCTATATCCGGCAACAAGAAGAAGTTGTCGTGACTGCTTTGAGATATCCGGAGTCATCAGCCACTGTTCCCGCCGCAGAAACAGTGGTCACGGAGGAAAACCTTGAGGAGAAGATCACACCTAATATCGCCCAAGCTCTGTTGGATCTGCCTGGCATCTCAAACATCGGTGCAGGAGGTTTTTCTCTTGTCCCGAATATCCGAGGGTTGGCACGACGAAGAGTGTTGATACTGATCGATAATGCCAGAGTCACGAGCGACCGAAGGACCGGGCCGAGTGCCTCTTTCGTTAGTCCAAAAGATATCAAGACCATTGAGGTCCTGAGGAGCCCATCGTCTGTATTTTATGGGTCCGACGCCATCGGAGGAGTGGTGCATATTATGACAAAAGAGGCTCCATTATCCGATATGATCGGTGGAACATTCTCTACAAAATACGGAACGATCAACCAGGAGAAGGGGATTGGATTTTCTCTCAGAGGAAAGAAAAAACACACAGGATTTTATCTCTCTCTGCAGGGGATAAGTGCAGAAAACTACCGTTCGCCTGAAGAGGAGATCTTGATGTCCGAATTCACACAAGGAAGCCTTTTCGGAAAGATCTCCCATAACACCAAAAAACGAGAGATCCGTGTCAGCTTCCTTGGAGCACGCGCAAAAAATGTCGGAAAACCCAACCAGGATAGCCTGACTAAGCCGACGTGGTATCCTATGGAATCACAGAATTTTATACAGCTCCAGTGGCTGGAAAAAGGCTTAGACGGCCATGGAGATATCAATTTTCAGGCTTGGTTAAACCCCAATTCTCTCGAAACACAGAAGGAAAAGCTCAAAGATTACAAGATCAGCGAATCTTACAGCAAAACTGAGAGTCTGGACTATGGATTTCATCTTTCTTATGGGAGAAAAATAGGGAATCACTTCAGGCTCAAGGGTGGTGCTGACTGGTTTGGGAGGACGCGATCCAAAGCCATAAACAGGAATGCGGACTTTGATACTTCGGGAAACATCACGGATATTTATGAGGAATCGCCCTATTCTGATGGAAAACGAAGAGACCTGGGTGTATTTATCTCCGCCGATTATACGGGGGTAAAAAACCTGGATCTGGTCACGGGCATTCGGGCTGATTTTATATCTCTGGAGGCTCTGCCGGGCGGTTATTCCGAGAAAGAAAAAAGCTCCTATTCCGCCTTTACAGGCTTTATTGGGGGAACATTCAAAATCGTACCTTCAGTTGTCTTCTTCACAAATTTAGCGCGTGCCTATCGGGCCCCAAGCCTGAACGAGTTGTTTTATTCAGGGATTACAGGTAGAGGCTTTATTCTTGCCCAACCCGGGCTCAAGCCCGAGATGAGTTATAACCTCGATATCGGATTGAAAGTTATACAAAACAGGTTCTTCGTGGGTGCGTATGCCTTCTATTATCTGATCGATGACATGATCGAAAGATATTTGGTCGAAGAAGCACTTTACACATACGGAAACATCAATCGTGGAGAGATCAAAGGGTATGAGATCGAAGTGGAATACTATCCCATGCCAGGATGGAGGATCTTTGGCAACTTCTTTTCATTTAAGGGCAAGAGTCTAAACTCAGATGATTATTTGAACGATATCCCTTCCCATCGGTTATATCTGGGGACCACGTTTTGGATCGGACGACTTTCTTTAGAAGTGAACGCTACGCTCCAAGGAGAGAAAACTAACCCAGGGCCTGCAGAGGTTGCCATCCCTGGATTCGAAACATTCGGCCTTAAGGCCAGCTATTTTATCGCGTCAGCTGTCCAGTGCTATGTTGTCCTCTCTAACGTGACCAACTCACTCTATATTGCAAGACCCGACCTCTCCGCAGTTGAAGAACCTGGGAGGAACTTTTTGATAGGACTTAACTTTTCTTTCTAACCTGAACTATTCATAAAAAAATGTCGATACTTTTTTCAACAAAAGCAATATCAAATATTTACATTATTCTTCCAGTAAACCACCTTGACATTTCCGGTTCCAATGTGCTTTCTATTAAAAATCGACATTTTTTACCTTTCAGGCGAGTCGATCTCACCGTATCTGCTTCGTTGCGGCCCGGGTTAGGTTGGGTCGGCTCGTGGTGGACGACCACAACTTCATGGGCTGACGCCTCGCATCTACTGCAACCTCGACTCGTGAATAATTCAGGCTACTTTATACAAAGGAGAATAGAATGAGACAGGAATTATCTGCATTAAACAAATGGATGTGTGTGCTTTTGCTTATTGGCGTATTTGCTCTTTCGCTTCCTTTAGGAGCAGATTCATTCACCCTCAAGGACATTATGAGTTTTGCATTCCCCTCCCATTTAATCGTGTCCCCCATGGGCGACCGCATCGCTTGGGTTTTTAACCGGGAAGGCCAGCGAAACATTTGGGTGGCTGAAGGGCCGGATTATAAGGCAAGTTTGCTGACCCAATACACACAGGATGATGGACAGGAGTTGGGCGGTCTTGCGTTCAATTTTGATGGCACGGTTATCGTTTACGTCAAAGGAGGCAATACGAATCGGGCTGGTGAATACCCCAATCCGACATCCAACCCTGATGGTGTAGAACAAGCTGTTTGGGCTGTTAAATTTGAAGGAGGTGATCCCTGGTTGTTAAGCGCCGGACGGAATCCGGCAACATCTCCAATCGATAACAAAATTGTCTTTAACTCTAGAAGAGGCATCCATGTGGCGAACATCGCTGAACAGCCCAAATCAAAAGTTCTGTTTCAGGCACGAGGAAGGAACGGTTCTCAAGTTTTTTCCCCAGATGGGTCAAAACTTGCGTTTGCCAGCTCCAGGGAAGATCACAGTTTTATCGGAATTTACGACTTCTCCAATCACACAATCGGCTGGATTTCTCCATCTGTGGATATAGATGGATATCCGGTTTGGTCTCCATGCGGAAAATATATTGCATTTATCCGTTTTCCCGGGAGAGCCGCACTATCTTTCGGAAGGGAAGGTAGGCCCTTCTCCATTTGGGTGTCAGACATCGCAAAGGGAACAGCCACAAAAATCTGGCAGTGCCCCAATGATACTGGAGGTTTTGCCCAATACTACCCAGCAGAGACCTTGAGATGGGCTGCTGACGGACATCTTGTCTTTTATTCAGAGCACGAACACTGGATGAATCTTTATTCTCTGGCGCTGAAGGACAAAAAAGCCGTATGTCTGAGTCATGGAGAGTACGAAGTCGAAAACAGTTTCCTTTCTAAGGACGGAAAAACGGTTATTTACAACTCCAATTCTGGAGACATTGACCGTAGACATCTTTGGCAAGTACCGGTCACTGGCGGCAAAGCCACTCTTCTAACTCCAGGAAAAGGACTCGAATGGTCTCCCCGTTTAACTTCCGAAAGCAGTGATCTTGTATTCTTGAGCTCCACCGCTTTTCAGCCCGCTGCCCCCGCAATCATGAAAAAAAGCGGAGAAGAGAGGCGACTCATTGCGCCAGAGGCCATTCCCGAGACTTTTCCGCTCAAAGACCTGATAGAACCCGAACAGGTCGTGATTAAAGCCCCTGATGGACTCAAGAACCGTTTAAGCACCCCTGATAAATCGAGTTTTCCCCGAGAAACCGTCTTAGGCTTTCCTCTTAATTCTTAGGTTTTCCCGTTCAATCCCGTCACTAATCCCGTCAGTCTATCAACAAAAAATTGCTAGAATTCTTAT
>WTAW01000107.1 GCA_013139435.1 Candidatus Aminicenantota bacterium
AGCTCTTTTTCCCATTTGCCCTAATGTATAGCAGATATAAAATTGGTTATTCATTTTCTCAAATTCTGCTAGAGCCTCTACATACTCAGATTTTTCCAAATATACCAATCCTAAATAATTCCGACCAACCATCTTGTCTGGATCCATCTCGATAGTCTTCTTCAGTGCTTCTATTGATTCATCATATCGGCGGGCAAAATAAAGCATCATTCCTACATTCCTATTAATTCTCAAAGAGAAGGGGTCAAGTTCCTGGGCGATTTTCATCTCTGAAATGGATCTGTCAAATAAACCCCGAAACAGCAAATTTAGGGCATACCAGTGGTGTGCCGTTGCGTAGCTAGGATTAAGCTCAATCGCTCGTATGTATTCCCTCTCTGCTCCTTTCCAGTCCCATTCAAAGTTTTCTTTGACTAGGGCTATCGAAGTGTGGGCTTCAGCAAGAGTTGCATCTAGCTCTAATGCTTTTAGTGCTGCCTCCTTTGCCTTAGGATATCCCTCATTTGATGGCATGAACACGTTATTAACAAGGATTGAATAGGTATCGGCAATCCCAGTATACGCCAACGCATAATTTGGGTCTTCTTTAATTGCCAGACTGTAGAACTCTATGGACTTCTCCAAGCTTTCCTTATCTCTTTTTCCCCAGAGTAACCGACCTTTCAAATACCAAGTATATGCCTCTAGATTCTCTGTTGGGTTCTTTAAAAGCTGTTCTTTCTGTTCGGGCGTAAGTTTCTCTTGAAGGGCATTGGCAATCTTCTCTGCAATGTCATTCTGAATAACAAAAATTCTATCAAGCTTTTGGCCATAGGTATCCGACCAAAGATAAAAGCCCTCTTCAACATTGATCAGCTGAGCGATAACCCGAATATCATCCTTTTCCTGTCGTATACTTCCCTCCAGGATAGTCGCCACATTAAGCTCTTGCCCAATTTCTTTGGGATCTTTTTCTGTATTCTTATATCGCATCACCGATGTCCTGTTCATCACTTTCCATCCTTGAAGTCTAGAAAGTTTGGCAATAATCTCTTCTGTCATTCCATCACAAAAGGACTCTTGATCTTTCTGAGGGCTCAAATCCGCAAAGGGGAGCACTGCGATTGAAGGATTATCTAATGGGGCGGTAACTGCTTTCTTTTGTGACCATGGACTCCAAATAAGCAAACTAATGATGACGATTGCTACAAGCACTAACGCAGGGATAAAGATCTTCTTTAACCTAAATTGAACAGTTATTTCATTTGAGGTGGGCGATTTTCTAACAGAGACTTCGCTCTCAATTGATGGAATGCCTTTCTCAATATTTTCAAGCTCAGCACGCAATTCGCCAGAACTCTGATACCTCTTCTCCTTATCCTTTTCTAAGCACTTCAGTATCATATGACTCAAATTATCTTGAATCTGGGCATTGATTTTGCTTGGGTCTGGTGGAGCTTCATGCTTGTGCTTATAAGCAATGCTTAATGGTGTATCTCCTTCAAATGGCACTCTTCCTGTAACCATTTCATAAAGAATTACTCCCAGTGAATATATATCTGCCCTCTGGTCGGCCTCTTTGCCTTCTACTTGCTCGGGTGACATATATTCAGGTGTTCCGATAATCACTCCCGCACCTGTTATTCCCTTCTCTTTAAGGGAGCGGGCAATGCCAAAATCCAAAATACGAACATTACCCTCTCGGTCTATCATAATATTGTTGGGTTTCAAATCTCGATGGATAACACCTAGCTTGTGAGCCTCTTCCATGCCATCACATACTTGCTTGGCTATATTAATTACGGTCCCAACTGCTAATTGCCCTGTTTGTCTTATCAATCCCTTCAAGTCTTGACCAGACACATACTCCATGGTTATAAAATGAGTTCCCTTATCCTCGCCTAGATGATACATGCGACCTACGTTCTTATGCACAATCTTACGAGCGAGTTTGAGTTCGTTACTGAATCTCTCTAAGGTTGTTTTATCGGCGGCTATTTCAGGTTTAAGGAGTTTTAAAGCCACTTCTTCGTTTATCTTATTATCAACGACTCTGTAGACATTGCCCATCCCCCCTTTTCCCAATTCCTCGATGATTTCATACCTATCTGCAAGAATAGCACCTCTGGTTATCTCTTCTTTTGGTGTTTCAAGAGTTTTAGTGAAGGAGACAGAAATATCTTCGGAAGGCTGGAGAGGTGTGGCACACTCACCACAAAACTTTTGCGTTTCTGGGTTCTCTGCTTTGCATTTAGGACACTGTGTTGTCATCGTCCCCTTCGTTGTGAGAATAGGATATAGATTTGTGGGGGGAGAGTCAAATGGAATGATGAAGGAGTACCCCTGGCCAGACTCGAACTGGCGACACATGGATTAGGAATCCGTTGATCCTTTAAGATTTATCTATCAGCCCCAACCTGTCAGCTGTGGTCAGCGGAGGGGGGGGTGATGATGGCTCTAGCCCTATAGATATTAACTGGCACGCCCGGACAGATTCGAACTGCCGACCTACTGATTCGTAGTCAGATGGTCGACTTCTTGTAAGTAATTTATTATCAACAAGTTATGTCTCTTTTATTTTCCCCTTTTGACCAATTTTTGACTACTTTTTTTCTCAATAGACATAAAAAATGCGAATTTACACAACTAAGAGCCAAAATTTACGGCAAATCCTTCTATCCAGCCAGCCTCTTCCTCGCATCTTCAGCCTCATCAATCCCCAGAGCAGCATCCTTCCAGAGAGAGACTTATTCTTAAAACAGTCGCGGCCTCAGAAGTATCATGAGTTCCCCGAATTTTGCTGACTTAAGCAATTTTTTATATTATGCTCGGACTAGCTTTGATAAAATAAAGATCATTACGCTTTACTTTTGTTGACTAATACTTATTAAGTAGTTTTTCTCACGGAATGGAGATAAAAAATGGCACTGAAGAGGAGAATATTTGGCTTATTCATCATCATATTTCTGTTGGTTCAATGGGTTTGTTTTACTTCTGATGAAGAAAAAGCGGTTCAAGGGAAAAATGGGGTTGTGGTTTCAGTTGATCAGTATGCTTCTCAAATTGGAATCGATATTCTAAAAAAAGGGGGAAATGCCGTAGATGCTGCTGTGGCAGTCGGTTTCGCCCTGGCTGTCACATATCCTGCTGCTGGAAACATCGGAGGCGGGGGATTCATGATTATAAGGTTCCCGGATACTAGGGAAAGTGTTGCCATCGATTTCAGAGAAATGGCTCCCGCAGGTGCCACCCCAAATATGTATCTTGATGAAAAGGGGAAGTATGAGCGAACAAAAAGTTATCTCGGACATCTTGCTGTTGGTGTTCCAGGAACGGTCAAAGGATTCGAACTTGCTATGCAAAAATATGGGAAACTCCCCTGGGAAGATGTCATAGCGCCTGCCATTGAACTTGCTGAAAATGGGTTCGTGTTGAATAAAAGGAGGGCAAAAGCTCTTAATGATTTAAAGCAATTGAAAAAAATCCCCAAAGATTTTGAAGTTGCGCTCAGTAAATCGAAAGAATTTTTTAGAATATTTTCAAAACCTGACGGATCCGAGTTTGCAGAGGAGGATGTTTTCGTGCAGAAAGACCTTGCGGAGTCCCTTAAATTAATCGCAGATCAAGGCTCCGAGGCTTTTTATGAAGGAAAAATTGCGGAATTGATCGCTCGAGACATGGAAAAGCACGGAGGATTGATCACCAATGATGACCTTGCGAGGTATGAGGCTTTTATGAGAGAACCGGTCAAGGGGAATTACAGAGGCTATGAAATCATATCCATGCCGCTTCCAAGCTCTGGCGGCACAATTCTTATCGAAATGCTGAATGTTTTGGAAGGATTTGAGTTGGGCAAAATGGAAAGATATGGACAAGAAGCTTTGCATGTGATTTCAGAGACTATGAAGTTTGCTTATCTTGATAGGGCCAAATACATGGGAGATGAGCTTTTCGATGATATTCCTGTCAAAAGGTTGATTTCCAAAGAACATGCGCAGAGCATCAGAGAAAACATCGACCTCAATCGCACCATCCCTAGCGCCGAAATCGGAAAGGATATTTTAACCATTGAAGAAGCAGAAGAAACAACGCATTACTCTATCATCGACAAGGATGGGATCGCTGTGGCCACAACGTACACCTTGAACGGAGGTTTTGGTTCTTTCGTCATTGCCGAGGGAACCGGAATCATTCTTAATAATGAAATGGCAGATTTCAACATGAAACCTGGGTACACAGATGATAAGGGCTTAATTGGAACAGAGCCAAACCTCATCGCACCTTACAAAAGGATGTTGAGCTCGATGACGCCGACGATTATCGTAAAGAATGGCAAAATAGTCATGATTACCGGCAGTCCTGGAGGCCGAACCATAATCAATACCGTTTTGAATGTGATTATCAATGTGATTGATTTTAATATGAATATTCAGGAAGCTGTCAATGGATACAGGATAAATCATGAATGGATGCCTGATATCTTGAGAGTGGAAAAAGAGGGTATACTAGAAGAAGTAATAGACTCTTTGAAGTCTATGGGGCATAAGATAAAAACAACAAGAAGTCAGGGAGATGCCCACAGCATATTCATCGACCTTAAGACTGGAATATATTACGGGGCCGCAGATAAAAGATCTTCTGGGTCAGCTATAGGATACTAAATTGGAATCGCAAGTGTCTAAAAAAGATGCTTAAAGAACTGGCTACCCAGCTAGCCTCTCCCCCGCATCCCCCACCTCAGCTATCCCAGGGTCTGCGTCCTTCCACAGGTCGAGGGAATCACAAGCCATCGCTTAAGAAATACTATGAGTGGTCCGAATTTGGCTGAAACGAATTGGGAACCTCAGGCCCGATCCACTTCGAGGCCAATGGACGCAAGGACTGACCGGGGCCGTTACTCTTTTTTAGGATTGATCTTCTTCAATTGATCTTCCGTGCTCTCAAACTCCTTGCTGCATTTGTTACAGTGATAAAACTTCACATCGAAATCCTGGGTTTGATCGTGCGGACCTTCTTTGGCCAGCCGGATGCGATGATTGGAAGTGATATCCCTGACAGAATCGTGACCACAAAAGGGGCAGTAAGTCAAATTATGTGCGTTCATGTTCCTTCCTATTGAATGATACTTTTACCATATTTCTTCTAATCTTTAAATCACTTCATTAGGATGTTTTTTTTTACGCATATTGGGATTTCCATTTCCTGACAGAATCTTGAGTCAGGCCGTCGTGTCACTCAAGGGAAGCCGGAGTCATTGTGCTATTACCTCAACCCCGCCACTCTCTCCCTCGCATCCTCCACCTCTGCAATACCAGGATCAGCGTCCTTCCACAGGTCGAGGAACTTCTCGAGATGCTCTATGGCTTTGGTTGTCATGCATTTCTCCTAGCTTAAGATTATCACAAATAATCTGTAGCTTAAGAAATGCCCTCATCTGTCCGAATTTCGCTGAACCGAAGCAACAAAATCGATTGAAAATTACTGAAAGAACAAAGTCAACACCTTAGAATGTAAGCTTCTGATTTTAATAGTATATATGGGGTGATTCAGTGGGACGCCTGGACAGCTTCGAACCTCGACTCGTGAATAATCCAGGCTAAAGGACAGTACCGTGCTCTGCAATTTTGTAACTCTGCTTGCAGATGATCTCAAATTCACCCAATTCGTTACGCCTCAAGGTATCCACATATTCAATCCCATCCACGAGGATTTTATTGAACTGAAGTTCATCTTCTTTGAGGTGTTCGGGAGCACACAGTGATCCGATCAATTGATTTCCTTCGATTCTTGTCCTAAAACACACAGGGACCTCCAGTGTATTCTTAAACCTCAGGTCTTTATAGCCATAGGCGGTTGTGGCGTCTGCTCCTAGAGGAGTGTATCTCGTCTCGTCTGTGTAGAGATCGGCAGAATGCGGGTGTCTCTCCACGATGCCAAGCCCTCCTGTCAGCGCCAGATGGTAAAGTAATCCGGACAGCTGGCACAGCCCGCCTCCGTAATCAAAATCCAATTGGTTCTTTATGATGTTGATGCCTACTTTATACCCGGCTTTTTCGGTCGGATTCCCCACATAATGCCAGTAGGAAAATATCTCGTTGGGATAAATGGGAAGATCCTGAAATCTGGAGATGGCAATCCGGAGATTGTGTTTTTTATTTTCTGCCCATTCGCTGATGTTAATCGGTTGGGTGATAGTGATCCGTTCAGGCCAAGTTTTAGCTGTCTCCAGTTTCTCTGGAGAATTTTTTGCGAACTTAAGGCTTGTGCCAGTGACCAGATCAGTGAAGCCAATCCAGAAGACCCTCATATGAAAGCGAAGTATTGAGGGAACCAGAGCTCTGACGATAGTTCTCATTTTCTATGAATAATTCAGGTTATCAAAGTCATCTTAGACAGCAATGGAATATTTGTCAATCGAGGGAAGACATGAGTAAGCATCTCCAAAACCGTGATGAACGACGTTCCGAGTGTTCCAATTGGTGATTTCGAAAACACTCTCAGTTTCCCCGGCGAGGAAACTTCGCTCGGTTCCGGGCTTCCCTCACATCTCCCCATGGGAGATGTGCCATGCCCGTCCAGCCCTTCACACGGTTTTCTCCACCACACAATTGGGACACTTAATAACGCAATGTGAATTCATGACATCACGGTTTTGGAAACGCTCCCGCCATTCCCGGGATTCAAGAGTCGTGAGCCGATTGAGGCAGTTTGATAGAAAATGTGATGCCACCAACTTTTCTGACCGTCGCGTGAATTGTTCCTTCGTGGTCTTCGATGATCTTTTTCGCGATGGGCAACCCCAAGCCAGTACCTGCATCCTTGGTGGAGAAGTAGGGCTCGAAGATTCTTTCTGCTATTTCTTCATCTATTCCTGTCCCGGTATCTGAGATCTCGAGCAAAAAAGTCGACCCTTCTTTTTTTAGTGTGATGAAGACTCTTCCCTTGTCCTGGATCGATTCGATCGCATTATTCAGGATATTCCTCAGGACGATCTTTACTTTCCCTCTGTCGCCAACTAATGGAAAGTCTTGCTCCTGGTAGGATTCTTCGAACTCTATCCTTTCAGCTAGGAGATTTTTGTAAGGGGCAACGGTTTCCTTGATGAGTTCTTTGAGGTCCAGCTTCTCTTTTTTAAGGGAAACCTCCTTCGAGGTTTGGAGAATTTCATGAGCAATATTTCTCAGGTTTTCCACTTCAGTGATGATGTAGGATGCGGATTCTTTCAAGACCTCATCAAAATTTTCCTTATTGTCATCATAGACCTTTAAGAGATGCTCTGCTGATAGTTGGATCGGCGTCAGTGGATTTTTGATCTCGTGGGCCACTTTGCGAGCCATTTCTGCCCAGGCAACCTTTTTACTCATATCAGCCAGTTCTTGTTGATGCTGTTTCAGGTTTGTGACCATAGCGTTAAAACCATCGATCAGAGTCTTCATTTCGTCCTGGCGCCTGTAATCGATATGTGTCTCCAGGTTCCCCAAGCTGACTTCTTTGGTCCCTTTTAGGAGTCTTTGTATGGGATTGACGATCATACCTCCGATACCTCGAGCCAAGAGGAGTGCGAAAATGATGAAAAAAACAGACGCAAAGAGCAAAAATTCGATGAGCTCTACGGTGGCCTCCGAGATCTCCTGTTGTTCCAGGGGAAATGGGAGGGAAATAAGAATAAGCGAATCCTGAAAAGCGTAGGGGATCGTCAGAGTGTGAAATGTATAATTTCCGATCTTCTGAATATCTGTGTAGAAGGGATTATTCTCGAACTGGATCTTGTAGAATATCTCTCCATTGATAATTTCAGGAAGGAGCCCGTAATCAAAGAATTCTCGACGGCTTGATGAGATGAGCTGTCCATCCTGGTATAAATTCACATCATTGGATATGGTTGACCCGATCCAGAACACAACTTGATCGGGAGGGGTAGTCAGAGAATGCCGCTCTTCCTGTTGAAAATAAATATAGTCTTGCATAAAGCGTTTCGCGAAGTCTGCCTGCACTTCAGCCGCTTCCGTGACTTTTTGGGAGAAGATACGGGCAAAAAAGTAATGACTGGAAAAAGTGAAGAGGAAGAGGGGGATCAGGGCAATAGCGATGATCGTCACATAGACACGATTCGAGAAGGACCAAAAGGGGCTCTTTATATCCTGACGGCGGAAGAGAAGCCTGTCTAACAAAATGAACAACAAACACACCGCAAAATAGACAAAAAAGAGCTTTAAAAACTCTATAGAATATTTGAAGAATATTTTGTGGGGGAGGAAGAGAGCATAGATCCTGTCGTCCATTTTGAAATACAGTCTTTTGAATTTTCTGTTTTTTTCAGTAAATACTTCCCAGATACTCGCATCGGATGCAATGATGTTTGCGATGAGGTCTCCAGGCAGACCGGATGAGATCTTATTCGGGTTGAAGATCAATTCTCCAT
>WTAW01000313.1 GCA_013139435.1 Candidatus Aminicenantota bacterium
CTTGCATTTTTAACGGTCTTTCTCCACTCCCCTTCTCCCCAAATCACCGTCCTTTCACTCAACCATTCTTTGGCTGTTTTTATGGACAGGGCATAAGCTTCATGCTCCTTTTTGCACTCACCACAAGTCTCAAAATGGATTCTAACAGCCTCTTTTTTCTTGGAAGAAAGGTCCGCCCCGATATATAAAGGGAGATACTTCCGAATCCTTTTACAATTCATAAATCATTCTCCAAAGGTCCATCGGGGAAGATCTTTTCGAGCTGGCCCCTTAATTTCTGTCTTGCCCGGGAGAGATGGGTCCGGACGCTCATCGATGAAGCACCAAGAACTCCCGCCGCTTCTTTGACAGATAATCCCTCCCCGTCTCTCAGAAGAAAAACAGCCCTTTCCCTGGGACTCAAGTCTTCGAGACAATCTGCGATCTTCTCCCTCACTTCTTTGTTTAGAAACTGGGTTTCAGGACTAGTCGAGAGATTATCAGCCATGACTTTTTTCATCATGAAGATGTCCTCATGTCTCCTCTTTTTTCTTAAAAAATCGTTGGAAGCGTTCACCACGATTTTGTACATCCAGTTCTTGAAACTTTTGCCCTGTTTGTATCCACTCATGTATTTAAAAATTTTAAGAATCGCTTCCTGGCATACTTCCTTCGCGTCTTCCAAATTTCCGACCATCCGGTAGCTCAGATTCAGCATGGTATGCCTGTATGGATAGAGAAGAAGCTCGAACGCGTCTTCGTCGCCTTGAAGTGCTGCTTCGATGAGTTCTTCTTCATTCTTCATCCATAGTAATATACTTTGTCTTCTTGCAAAATGTGAACCCCTTTCTACCTTTTCTGGCCTTGACTAAATAGGAAAAATCGATTATTTTTCTTAATTAGGAGCAGAAATTATTAAAAAAGATGCGCATCAAGCTCAAGATCCATAAAAACAAAAACGAACCACACCGCGTCTCTCTTCTCGTGTTTCTCGTCCTTTCCTTGATCGCTTTTTTTATCCTGAGCTTTCAACCCAAACCAGGCATTGCCATCCCGGACGAAATCAAAGAAGAGGAACCCGCTCCTCAACTCGAGCCTCAGCAAGAACGATCCTCTCCACCGACAAAAGAAAACAGAGAGACGATAAAGCGGGGTGAGACTATCTCTGATATCCTGGACCGGTACGATCTCTCACCTGGGGAGATCTACAAACTCAGAGAAGATGTCAAACCCGTATATGACCTGGCCAAAGTGAGAGCGGGAAATGAGCTCAAGATCTTTACATCAATTGAAGATGAGGTAGTGTGCATCGAATACGCCCTTAACAAAGAGAATTACCTGTGCCTCGAAAAAATTGAAGGATCATACACCGCTGAGATCAAAAAGATCCCGTATGTGATCCGCACAGAGATGATCTGGGGCGTTATCGAGGACAATCCCATCAATGCGATCTCAAAAGAAAACGAGGGAGGACAGTTGGCCATTCTCCTCGAGGAGATCTTCGCATGGGATATTGATTTTTACGCGGACATACGCCAAGGGGATTCATTTAAGATCATTTTTGAGAAAAAATATCTTGATGATGAATTTGTGGGCTACAGACGCATCATAGCCGCAGAATTCACCAATCAGGGAGAATTGTACAGGGCTTTTCGTTACACCTATCCTGATTCGGATAAGTCGGACTATTTTGATTTCGAGGGCCACTCCCTCAGGAAAAAATTCCTCAAATCCCCCATCTCTGGCGCACGCATTACATCCCGGTTCACGCACAGCCGGCTTCACCCAGTCCGTAAAGTGTGGCGGCCCCATTATGGCGTGGACTATGCGGCGCCTGTGGGCACTCCAGTCCGGGTCACAGCTGAAGGAAGTGTCAGCTATGCCGGACGAGACAGCGCCAACGGCCGCATGGTCCGGATCCGACACAAAAACGGCTACGAGACCTTCTATCTCCACTTAAGGCGATACGGGAAAGGAATTAAAAGAGGGGCGAAAGTCGCCAGCGGCCAGATCATCGGATACGTGGGTGTATCGGGTGAAGTCACAGGCCCCCATCTGGATTACAGGATCAAACACAGAGGCCGTTACATCAATCCACTCGCCTACAGGTTCAGGCCTGTTGAGCCACTCCGGAAGGAATTTCTGGAATCCTTCCAGAGCGAAGCGGAGCAGTATCTCATCTCCTTCGACGCCCCCCAGATCATCGTGACCTCTGTCTCTTCATCCGTTACGCCATAACACAGAAGCTCTCGCACGATGGAATCCCTTGACTTTGAACGACTTCATCATTCTTTGACATACAGCCCATTCAATTCTTCTTTTTTTCTCCGCTGCTAACTCCCGAGACTTTAGAACTACTCGAAGAGCTTTGCGGACTCGAATCTGAGACAGAAGAATCACCCGATGCCCAGGAAGTGGAAAAACCGGGTTTGATGAGAGAGCTACCTGAACCAAACCTATCCGTAGCGATCTTCCCTGCAGACGTCGCAACAACTCCACGCGATGAGATGCCGAGATCAGGGCAAAACACTTCGTTCGTCCGGCTCGAATACCGAATCGTCACTCCAGTCCGGCGAGCGTATGCCACATCGGGATTCCAATCCCTGAACCGATGTACAGAAACTGAGATGATGAATCCTTTTTTCACAGCACCAGGAACAGAGGCGGCAGGGCTGGATTTGTCGACCGTCTTCTTAACGGAAGTCTGCGCCTTTGGGATTCCTTTTTCTGTGGCTGATGCAGAAAGAGAAAAAGAGTCTTTCCCACGGAAAACATGATCCTCCAATGTAGGTTCGCCAGAAATCATGCGTGTCCCGATTGAGGCGATCACATCGTTCTTGTGATAGGTGACGAAGGCAGAGCGATAGGGATCTGTGTTCTCACGTTTAT
>WTAW01000385.1 GCA_013139435.1 Candidatus Aminicenantota bacterium
AAGTGCGGTTTTAAGTTTATGTATTGAAGACTAAAATGAAAATTCTAAAAAAATATATTTTTAATTTTTGGCTTTGTCCCAAAGTGACGGGAAACATTAAATCCAAGCATAGGAAACTCTCAATCTAGAAAACCGTAATTGCTTATGGATTTCAAGATACTTTGTCCAAAGTTCATCCCAAAGTTCCGGCTTATAGATCTTCCGAAAAGCGATCATCATCCAGTTGATAAGCCCCTCATCACTCCACCTCCTCCCGACATGTTTAACTCTATTCACTATCCGACTGAAGGCACTCTCTATCGCATTCGTCGTCATCGGGATCCAGCCTTTTCCCTCAAGCCAGTAATCAAAAACCAGAAGGGCATTCCTCGCAAAATTCTCGATATAGGTTCTGGCCTTCGGGTACTTTTGCGGATCAAGAGCTTTTATCAGTTTATCAAAACCGCTCTTAATCTCTTCGATAAGCTCCACGACAAGTTCTTTCTCTGGAGGCAGAACCTCCTCCAACAGCTCTTTGGTCAGAGAGAAAAGCAGAATCTCCTTCATAAGCACATGAAAAGGTTCTTGCTCCCCTTTTTTCGCTCCATCCTGGTAGAGGAGAATAGGGAAATCTCTTTTTCCATGCCACACACACCTCTGGGGCCGCATCCCTTCGGCAAGAAGATTG
The DNA here is from genome assembly GCA_013139435.1 of Candidatus Aminicenantota bacterium. Taxonomy (GTDB): domain Bacteria; phylum Acidobacteriota; class Aminicenantia; order Aminicenantales; family Aminicenantaceae; genus WTAW01. The sequence continues at coordinate 668 of WTAW01000385.1, forward strand.
GACTCAATCCCAGGGCCTCCGTCAGAGAAAAGCACCTCCAGCTTGCCATAATCCAACCTCTTCTCAAGGTCTTTGCGAATAGATTTCCAATCCTTATCCACCCAGAACCCGACAGGCTCAAACCGTCTTCTCTCACCCTCAGAGGCCAGAGCCCACCGCATCTCTGCCTGATCCAGAGGGGCTCCCCTCGGACCCTGACGTTTAACCTTCGTCCCATCGGCCATCAGAAACTTAAAGTCCCGGTGCTTATAGCAAGGCCACTGCCCATAACCCTCAGCCAGTTCTTTAACACATCTATGCAAAGTGCTCCTGCCCGGAGCGTATCCCTTAATCCTTCTCACTTCCTTCTCTGCCATGCGGTAGGAAAGATGAATCACTTGTCCTACCGCCGCCTCCAACGCTTCTCTCTGATATTGCTTATAGGGAAGGATCGAAAGCTTCTCGACCAACGGAGGAAAAACCTTTTTTGTTTGCCGATCGTAGAGCTGAGCCAGTCTGAAATAGATCGGGCCGAAAGAAGTGATAAACTTACGAGCCCGGGGCTGACGACCATGCCTGTAATACTCATCCGGATGGCTGGATATGTATTCCTCCATCACTTTCTTTTCCAATGCGCTAAGAATCGCTCTCACTATACTTTTCATCAGCGTGTTTTGGTCTTCCTTAAGGCCTCGCAAAATTCCGTTGAATGTGAGATCGCTTTCTGGTACCTTGTAGGAAAGGGCGATCTTGATTTCGAGTTCGTCCATCGGGCTACACCTCCATTATTTGTGGTTACTTTTATTGAAGGTTGTAGCCCTTCTCTTCTATTCATGTCAACTCTTTCCCGTCACTTTGGGACAAACTCTACTTTTTAGTATGCTGGGTAGTAATTGATATACTATTATATCGGTTCGTATTAATCGGCTTCTAGTACATTTTGTGGGAATAGGGATAATACCTCGGGGATCCTCCCCGATTAGCCAGAAAAAGTCGGCAAAAGAGCAAAAGGGGGGGTTAGGATGGGATGTGTCCATCCCCATTTTTAAACAATCATAACTCTGCACAAAATCGTCTAAAAAAGAATTCCTCTAAATACGAGTTTATACATAAAAAAGGGTGCTGGCTGTTTTGGGGAAAATAAGCAAAAGGGGGATATGAAATGTTTTAAGGTGGGCGCCCTGCCCAGCCAGCACAACAAAGCTTAACTATTTATATCACACATCTCCAAAGAATGTAAATAGATTTTTTTTATTTTTTATTCATGATGATGATTTGACTATCATGTAAAATTTGCTTATATTTTATTCTCTTGAAAACAACCGAGTTATTGGCTCACCTATTTTTTCAAAATAACGATTAGCGATTTGATGGAGCTATTTTGCCTTCATGGACTGGAATCTATGACTGCCTCAACTGACTTTTGGGAGGTGCTATTCTAATGAAAAAAGTGGCAGACATTTTGCCCGGACTCTTATCGAATAATTCTAAAATCCTCAGACGTTCTGAGATCCGTGAGATCCTCAAACTCACAAGAAAGCCGGGATTGATATCCCTTGCAGGAGGATTGCCCTATCCTGGGCTTTTCCCGGTTGAAGAATTAAAGGACATTGTGGCGACAGTGTTGGATAGGGAGGCGGGGCAAGCCCTTCAGTATGGCCCCACAGAGGGAGATCCTCGTCTGATCGATTTTCTTGTCCACTGGATGAGAGAGCATGAGGGAGCTGATATCGATCAAAATTACTTCCTTATCTGCTCTGGTGCGCAGCAAGCTCTGGACCTCATAGGCCGCGTCTTCATCGACCCAGAAGATCCTATTATTGTTGGGCTGCCAACCTATCTAGGCGCTATACAGGCTTTTAAGGGATACAGAGCAAATCTCATCGGCGTGCCTGTGGATAAGCAGGGGATGGATGTGGAAAGGGTCGAGGAAGTGTTGAAGGAGTATTCTGACAAAGGATTAAAGGTCAAGTTCATCTACATCGTTCCCGATTTTCAAAACCCGTCAGGAGTGACCATGA
>WTAW01000215.1 GCA_013139435.1 Candidatus Aminicenantota bacterium
TTGACATCCAATTGCCCGCCGATATCACGAATATCCACATCTTTTCCTTTGAAGGAAAACGCCGACGTACGGGCAACCACTTTAAAACCCTTGATCTTAGTGAGCGAATTGATGATAGCTTCAGAAAGCCCATCGCTGAAATATTCGTTCTCTGGGTCGGCGCTCATGTTAACAAAGGGCAAAACTGCAATGGAGGGAGGCTCATCTATGGCTTGGACAGCCGTTAAAATCTGAGTTTTATCCTCCAAATCAATAGATCTCAAGTCTGATAATAGGGCCTCCATGTCCCTGTAGCGATTGCGGGGATCTTTCTGTAAACACGAGTGTAAGATCATCTCAAAGCCGATGGGCAGATCCTTTTGCAGGCTTGCGATCGGCTCCGGTTCTTCATTCAAAATAGAATAGATAGCAGCCTGGTCATGGGTACTTTTAAAGGGACGTTGACCGGCCAACATTTCGTAAAGAACACAGCCTAATGACCAGATATCCGTTCTGTGATCGATCTTTTCCCCAGAAGCCTGCTCGGGTGACATGTAGGCTACCGTACCCATAATTGTTGCGGTCTTGGTAAGATCGACTCCCCAGGACAACTTCGCCAATCCAAAATCCATGATCTTCACCTGGCCTTTTTCGGTCAACATGATGTTGGCGGGTTTGATGTCGCGGTGGACGATGCCCTTCTCATGGGCTTCTTTTAATCCTTCTGCCGTATGAATGGCGATATCCAGAGCTTCCTCAATTTTAACTGGACCAGACGCAATCTTCTCTTTCAAGCTCTGGCCTTTAATATGGGCCATCGAAATATATGTATTTCCTTCCGATTCATTGATCTCATAAATTGTGCAGATATTGGGATGATCGAGTGCAGCGGCAGCTTGCGCTTCCTGGACAAACCGCTCCTTGGCCTCCTGGTCTCGCATTAACTCCGGCGGCAAAAACTTGAGCGCGACAACCCTCTTCAGCTTTGTATCCTCAGCCTTATACACCACCCCCATCCCCCCTTCCCCGATCTTTGAGAGGATCTTGTAATGGGAGATGGTGTTTATCTTCATTTATCCAATCCATATTTCTTGAATAAGGGCCTTAGCCGCGGCTCTTTAAAAACTTGATATTCTTCAATAGGGATAATAGCGCACCAAGGAAGAAAACTGTCCTTTTCTTCGAACGCTCGCTCTAACCAGCTATAGGCCTTATCCAGGTCGTTGCGCACAAAATAAATGTAAGAGAAACCCATCAAAGGTAAATATTCCTGTTCTGCTCTCTGTTCCAGACTTCGGAGGAGTTTCTCCCCTTGACTTATCAGATCAAACTCAAAATAGGTTGTGGTCAAAATCAGCGCAGGCCATGGTGCTCCACCTGATAAATCGACCGCCCTCTCATATTCGGCAATGGCCTCTTTAAACATCGACTTAGCACGATAGGCCAAGCCTAGATAGTAATGCATCAAGTAGAAATCTGGAGCCAAGCTCATCCCCGCCTTCAACTCGTCAATGGCTTTATCAAACTGACCACCCCAGATGCAGGCAAGGCCGATGTGGGAGAGAATGAGGGGTGAAAGCGGATCCAACTCCTGGGCACGTTTGGCTTCGGATATGGCCTCTTCATGTTTCTCTGTGAGCGACAAAAACCAGGAATAACTCATATGAATTATGGCCGAGCTAGGATTTAACTCGAGAGCCTTGGTCAACTCCCGCTCGGCCTCTTTCCAATTCCAGTCATAGAATGTATAGACGAGGCCCAAGGCAGCGTGGGCTTCACCGATGTCATCGTCTATTTCTATAGCCTTTTGTGCATATTCTTTTGCCTTCGGATATGCCTCGTTTGGAGGGACATTTGCCCAGTATGAGATAGCGTAGAACACTTCAGCCAGGCCGTAATAGGCAAGTGCATAATTTGGGTCTTTCTGAAGCGTGAGCTCGAAATATTTGATGGCCTCTTGGAACCCCTCGGCTGTGTACATCCTCAAGAAGTAAATCCCTTTTAAATAAAAGTTATACGCCTCAAGATCTTCGGTATACCGCTTCAGCAGGGCTTCTTCTTCCTTTTTTAAAAGTGTGATTTTAAGATTATCCACGAGGGCTAAGGAAATTTCATCTTGAATGGCAAAAATGTCCTCCATTTCGCGATCGAATTTTTCAGACCAGAGGTGATAGCCGTCTGCAACACTGATGAGCTGGGCAGTGATGCGAAGCTTGTTTCCTGATTTGCGGACGCTCCCTTCAAGAACCTTTTCGACATTGAGCATCTTGCCTATTTCACGGACATCCATCGTCTTTCCCTTGAACGAAAAGGCAGATGTTCGGGCCACAACTTTTATATCTTTAATCTTTGTTAGAGTGTTTATAAGTTCTTCCGCCAGGCCATCACAGAAATATTCCTGCTCTGGATCAGCGCTTATGTTCACAAAAGGAAGGACCGCAATGGATGGAGGCGCTTCCGTTGTAGGAACGGGACGCGTTACTTGAGTTCTTTCCTTCACATCCACGAATTTCAAGTCTGAAATCAAAGCCTCCATATCCCCATAGCGATTGCGGGGATCTTTTTGCAGGCATGTCTCCAATATTTTCTCTAGGCCGACCGGCACATCGTTCCGCACCCGCGTGATCGGCTCAGGCTCGTCATTCAAGATGGAATAGATTGCAGCCTGGTCATGAGTACTTTTAAAGGGGCGTCGTCCGGCAAGCATCTCATAAAGAACGCAGCCTAAAGACCAAATATCTGTATGTCGGGCCACTCTCTCACCCGTTGCCTGTTCCGGAGACATATAAGCCACAGTACCCATAATTGTAGCGGTTTTGGTAAGATCGACTCCCCAGGACAATTTAGCCAATCCAAAGTCCATAATTTTCGCAAGGCCTCTTTCGGTTAACATAATATTAGCGGGTTTGATATCGCGGTGGATGATGCCATTCTCATGGGCTTCCAGCAAACCCTCGGCGATCTGGCTAACAATCTCCAGAGCCTCATCAATTCCCAAAGGTCCGGATGCAATTTTTTCCTTTAAACTGTGGCCCTCGATATACTCCATGGCTATGAAGTTGCGTCCATCAGCCTCATCAATCTCATAGACAGTGCAGATATTGGGGTGATTCAGGGCGGCAGCGGCCTGGGCTTCTTGGATGAAGCGTTCCTTGGCCTCCTGGTCCTTCATCAATTCCGGCGGCAGGAATTTGAGTGCAACAGTCCGCTTGAGCTTCGTATCCTCCGCCTTGTACACAACCCCCATCCCGCCTTCCCCGATCTTTGCGAGGATCTTGTAATGCGAGATGGTTTTGCCGATCATTTCTAGTTCGTTTATATCTCCCAGATTTTTAGAGAGAAGTGACTACTGATCCTTGTGAAATCTTTGTCGTTATGAAGCAAAAACAGATCATTCTCTAAAGCCACCCTTGCAATTAAACAATCAATAGTAGACACCGTCACGCCCTTCTTCCTCAATTTCAAATACATCTGTGCCGCTTCAGTGTAGGATTCTCTGCCATTTTTCAGATCGAAAAAAACCTGCGTATCCAGGTATCTCTTCAATGTTTTGTAATCTTTTTCGGTTCGACTGCCTTGCAAAACTTCAAGGTAAATGAGGCGATTGATACCGAATGGGAGATTTTTATCTAAAATTGTATTGAATGATTTGATTGCCTTGTTTTCAACACCCCGGAAATAGTCGATCAGGATCGACGTGTCCACCAAGATCATCGATTTCTCAATTCCTTGTAATTGTACTTTTCATCAAAATTAACTTTGCCCTTTAGTTCTCTCAAATCGCGCCTTTTTCTGTTCAGTATAAATTCCTCGAGAGCCTTGTGTATCAGTTCCTTTTTTGTTTTATACCGAGAGAGTTTGAGGGCTTCCTCCATCAACTGGTCATCAATCACAATATTGGTGCGCATCTACATACACCTCCTGATACACATTATCATATGCATAGATAAAAATGTCAACACCCCATCCCCCTTCCCCAATTTTCTCAGGGATCTTGTAATGCGAAATGGTTTCCCCGATCATCATTCTTTTTTTAAAAAACCCTCTCATACGCCATGATGAAAAAGAGAAAGTCTGAAATTACTCTTGCAGAGTT
>WTAW01000127.1 GCA_013139435.1 Candidatus Aminicenantota bacterium
TAAAAACTTCTTTTAATTCGCTATAGACGCTACCACTCCCATAATCTCTTAATACAATACGAACCTCATTTTCTGGAATCCCGTTCACTGTGACCAGTCCTTCTATATGAAGATTAAAGAGCACAACAACCGGCTCGGTTGGAGTTTCCTTTTTACATAATGGGAGGAAGATCATTAAAAATAGCATGCCTAATGTTATTTTAATCTTCATTGCGTTTCCTATTTTGCTTTCAATAGTATACCTCCTTCGTTATGTATCCTCCATTGATAATTTTAAGGTTTGCCGGGAAGCGTTCCAGGTCCTCCTCCGACCGCCCCTCCGGCAAAGGCCAGCTCTTCCTACTCATTGATACTATTTACCACGCCTTTTCTGTTGATACGGATTGCCTGGTTTAATTCAGTTATTACAATTTAAAAGGATTTCTTATGAGTAAACGAAGGCCTTTTCCAGCGATTCCGCAACTAATAAAAATTCTTAACGAACTTCCCCTTTAAATAAAGCAATTTTCGGCCTTTTCTTTTCTTTTTCTTTTTAAATTGAATCAACCTTTCATTCATGATATAAGTCACAGAGTTACCGCTAGGGGACATTATGTCCAATACAAGAGGGAAGAACTTTTGTCTTCATCAAAAAGGCATATTTCTGTCCCCATATCTATAAATCAAGTCAAGTAAAGGAGGGATTTTATGAGAACCAAAACAATCATGGGGACAATTTTAGCTGTCTTTATTCTTTCGGCTTTCATTATCGCTCAAGAGCAAACTGAACAAAAAATTGAACTGCCTGAAAGGACACCTGAATGGAAACTGGGTCGTTCTGTTAGGCATATGGATTTATTCATTTGTACTGGCATTGCGTATGCCAAGTCTCTGGGAAAGACAGCAGAAGATTATGGAAAGTTTGTAGGAGAGAAATTTGCTCCTAGCTGGGAAGGAGCAAAAGGGCAAGGCGTAGCACCTCTTATACGAACTTGGAGTGGGCATTGGCAATTATATAAAAACGGCAAGTTCGAAATCGTAAGTGAATCGGAAACTTCAGTCACAACAAAGTTTAACAGACCTTATTCGGCTTATTTCAAGGATGGCGATTTATATGGTGTAACAGTGAATGAATATGAGACCTTCCTAGAAAAAATTGGGGTTGCCATAGCGAATTATCTTGGATTGAAGTATGAACAGAAAGTAGAAGGAGACAATCTTATCGTAACAATCTCTAAACAGAAATAGATACATAACTAAAGATATTAAAGAAGATACTAGATTTTTTTCTTTAATGGTGAATAACGCATTTGAGTAAGGAGGAGTCTAATGAAAAAACTACTTATGGTTTTGCCTTTGGTCTTTCTGCTTTGTTTTACTCTTAGCTGCCAGAAACAGGCTGAAGAGGTAGCTGAGGAACCTGTTGTTGATGTTGAGGCTGATGTTGAGGCAATCAAAAGTCTGGTTAATGAGGTAGAGAAAGCTTTCAATGAACGCAATCTTGAAGCTTACATGGCTACAATCGCTGATGATGCGGTATACATGCCACCAGGTGTACCTGCTCTCATAGGAAAAGAAGCTATACGCAATTGGTACGACTTTGAAGCGACTAGCTTTAAAGCAACCATTTTTTCAGATGAGATTGAAGTCCATGGAGATTGGGCATTTTCACGAGCGCATTGGAAAGGGTCTTGGATACAAAAAGACAGTGGTGAGACGACCCAAATGGAATCCAAGACTGTAAACATTTTTAGAAGGCAGCCTGATGGCTCTTGGAAAAGCTCGCATGCTATTTGGAATTATACCAGTAGGGAAACTAGCGAAAAGTAGCGGATAGCAAAATTTGAATCTTCTCACCGTACGCAACTCGGCATAGAGCTTAAGACGAAGGAGGGGGAGAAATAGAGCCTTTATAAAGCTGATCAATACATCTCATGTATTACCGCGGCGATAAATTCCGGGTGGCAGCGTAGCTATTACGCCTTCTGTGCCTAATCATTAGACAGTTATTGAAAGTTGGGACCCCGAACTTTTAAAGGAATATTTTATGGCTGAATCATTAATGATGCCAGTGTCACGGCTACAGCACTTGTCAACCAGGGATCGAGGTCCACATAATCGGAAACTTCATCTCCTAATCCACCAGGATTGAGTGTCGGATGATACGGCCCAGAAGAATGTCCCCACCAATTGTTCTCCGCATCAATTATAACCATATCATCACCATTGTATAAGCCAAAAAAGTTCCCCGCGATATTGTTGTTGTGGATAACTGGAGAAGATCCATCCCTCGTGAATATACCTTCGAGGTTGTTCTGGATAGTGTTTAAAGTCACCTCAGGTGATGAATTATTGCAAATGATTCCAGTAGTATATCCCGATATAGAATTGGAAGAAATTATCGGTGAGGAATAATTACAGACTAATCCTTCCCATCCCCACCATTTCGCACCCAGTGTAATTATATTACCTGTTATCTCTGAAGAGGATGTACAATCCTCACAAATTATCCCCCATTCACAATCTTTTAGGATATTATCTTCCACAACAAATGGACCGCTATATTCAAACAGGATCATTCCATAGGTGCCTCTTTTTATAGTATTTCCAGAGAAGGTACACCCTCCTTCAGAGTAAATCGATTCATCTGCATATTCGACCACAGAATCTTTGATCGTACACGTTCCATTATCAAATACCCAAATCCCCCACCAGTCGGAGTTTTCCCCTTCTATCTGTGAATTATCATAATTCTCAAAATCACAGTTTGTAGTAAACGTTGCTCCCTGGCAGTTCAATATGCCTTCCACTTCTAGATAGATCCGATATTTACGCTCATCGGACTTCCTGAACCTGATTACGGTTCCGGGTTCAATGGTTAATGTCACTCCAGGCTTCACATAAGAATGAGCCGTAACATAATAAGGACTTCCAGCAGCATTCCAGGTCGTATCTGAAGTAATGTTTCCGGAAACAACAGTGCCCCACCACCAGTAAGAAGCGTACAGAAGGACATAGTCCCCATCCACCCACCTATGGGCAAAAGAAACTGTCCCTTGCTTACCTGATGGGACATGCTCAAAATCAACTGTTGAAACAACCACATTTTTTCTGAATGGATCAAATACCATCGTTTCCATGTCAAAATTGATGTTTGGATAGCTATCTATCTTTGTCGCTAGAATTTGTTTAGTTCTTGGGGAATCAATAAGATTCGCCAGTTTCTCCTTGTCAAACCAGACATTGTCTTGGCCGAAGCTTAAAACGCTCAGAGAGCTAGCCATTAGAATGACTAACACCATGAGTAAGATGGTTCTTAAGGCTTTCATTTAACCCCTCCTTGTTTTAAATATCTATAGAAAAATTGGCATGGTGTCGTTCAATTTAGTCTCCGTCTGACCCCATTTGCCTAGTACTTTGAGCAAATAATATATCAATTATATTCAAATTTATCAAATTGGCCAATGAGAATTCCCCCCCCTCAAGCGACTATCAATTGAGGCGGCTACTCGCGACATTGCCAGCTTTGACAATATGCTGAGCTCTTCACCTCAACTTTGATTCCAGATTTAGTTTCAAGATCCCATGGATCCCACTCTGCTCTAAATCCGTCAACTATACCCAAATCACATGCAACCAGAAATTCCGCAACCACTCCTCGCATTGCATTACTCAGCAAATCTGAAGCAGACCATTGCCAGAAATCCAGTAGTTTCTTGTTTATTGATTTATCATTTTGAGTACGAGGTCAACTATCCTTCATATTCTTTGAAAATACCTCGCGTATTTGAGAGGAGGTAACACTCCAGTACAAAGCTCATGAAAGGATCTGGATTTCCATCTAATGGTTAGGTATTCCATCCAATCTCATTTTTATCAAATTAAATCCTGAATATTTTGTCAATTATTCCCTTGATTATCGCGCATAAGTGCTCAGCCCATTTGTAGAGAGACATATGATCTAGATCATTAGCAAAGGAATTGTATAAAATATGAAAAAGCCAAGTAATCAGCACAATGTTTATAACAATCAAAACAATAGCAAGAGGAATGCCTAAAAAGTAATGCATAAATCGCTTCCTCTTTCTATCCAATACAGTTCTCATGTTTGAACACCTCTATTTTCTCCAAAAAAGGCCAAATCTAATTCAATCAAACAATCTACTTATTTAGTCGCATGGAATCGCTTAATTTTGCTTAATGGTGCTTAAAGGAAAAACGGGTTTTACAGGGGTAAACAGTGGCGCTCCTGACGGGATTTGAACCCGTGTCGCCGCCTTGAAAGGGCGGTGTCCTAGGCCAGGCTAGACGACAGGAGCGTGGTGGGTGGTGAGCCGTGCTGGACTCGAACCAGCGACACCCGGCTTAAAAGGCCGGTGCTCTCCCTCTGAGCTAACGGCCCGCTCAAAGAAAAATAGTATTTATAAAGGAAATCGGAGAAAGAGTCAATACTTCTATCAGCTGAGATTTTCGAATTTGAGGATGATCCATCTTCCCCTGTGATGGATCCCTGTGGCCTCATCTCGTAGGATGTATCTTCTCAGATAGATCCTATAATTATTCACTCCTGTTTCACCTTCCGTTTTGACATCCACTTCTTTTTTAAATACCTCACCTGTGAAATCTCGTATAGTAGGAAGTTCGCCTGTACCGAGAGAGAATGTTGCTATCTCCTCTTCTTTGGCAGCAGCAGCTTTCGCCTCATTGTAGTTTTTTTGCATCTCTTTGTGCTCACCAAGGACTTCGTCGTATTTGACTTTTAATTCATCGGCTTTGGCCTTTGCGGCTCGCTTGGCAGCTCTTGTCCGGGCCCGCTCTTCCTCATAAACGACATTATCCCATTCATCTCGAGCATCAAGTGTAACGCCGACGTGATCCTCCAGCTGTTTCTTGAAGTCTAACTCGTTTTTGTTCATATCGAGCAGCTTAAACGGCTCGACCACCTCTTCACTGACATTGATGATCTCCCAGCTCTCCGCAGAAATATCGATCGGTTCCAAGGCCATTGTTGAAAGTGTCGTGTTATCGTTTAAACTAAGGGCAGCAAAATACCTTTTTAAAAGCGCTTCTTCAGGGTGTGAAGAACAGCTGCAAAAAAAGCACAAAACAAGAATTACCGCCAGTAAAGAAAGAGTCTTTCTATCCATTCTTCCTCCTTCTTGAGTGAGTTAATTTTAATTGTCTAAATTTTACTTTCTTTTTGATTAAAAAAGCAAGTTTAAATCCACCGAATTCGTCAAAAATATCATTTACATCACCGATTCCCCTGGAAAAGTCCCTTTCGAGACTATTTTTTTTACTTTTTTATTGACAAGCTTCGTGATTCTCAATAAAATTTAGGGTAATTATAAGGCATTCCCCA
>WTAW01000276.1 GCA_013139435.1 Candidatus Aminicenantota bacterium
CCTTGTCATAGAAACTGGCAAGGATCTCAGGCGTGGAATCATCGATATTGGTTTCGATGACATAGATGTCCCTGTCTGTTTCAGTGGACTGTCTTTCTCCATAGAAAACCCGAAGGATGTTTGGAAAGTCGGGAAAATCCCTGCCACCGGCGCCACATCCTACTTTTTCGTAACAGAGTTCTGGAAAAGGCAAAAATTTTTCGACAACGCTGGAAACGATCGCAGCACCAGTCGGTGTGACGAGCTCCTGTTTCACAAAATCCGAGTAGACGGGAATCCCCTTCAGCAGCTCGGCCACAGCCGGTGGAGGAACGGGGAGAATGCCGTGGGCTGTTTTGACAGAGCCTTGTCCCACGTTCAATGGAGACGCATAGAACTTGCTGATGCTCAGCTGTTCAAAGAGGAAACAGCTGCCCACGATATCGATGATGGCATCATCTGCACCTGCCTCGTGAAGGTGTGTTTTTTGAAATGTATGGCCATGAACATGAGCCTCTGCTTCGAAAAGCCTCTGGAATATCTGTAGAGCGTTGTTCTTTACGGATTCGGTAAATGTTGAGTTTGCTATGAGTTTTTCCACGTCTGCCCACTTCCGTGTCTTTTCTGTTTTAGACTGGACGTGGACATCGACCTTGAGTGCACGGAGGGAAGATCTTTTTGTCTCTTGGATCCGGATATCCACAGGGAGGTCGAACTCAGCCATTTTCTGGATGAATGTGTCGGGTTGAACGCCAAGGTCCAACAGTGCTCCCAAGATCATGTCCCCGCTCAGCCCCGAAAAAGCATCAAAATAGATGAATTTCATGTCAGCTCATTCCTCCCCACTGGGATTAATCAAAGATAACTCTCCATCGATCCTGGGGAGGATATCACCCGCTTTTCCCCGGAATGAAAAATCCGCATACGGAGTTATGGGGGTGGGATCCGGGTTGATCTCGACAACTGTCGCATCGGAATCAGCCGCTGAGAGAGGGAGTGAAGCTGCGGGCTGAACCACTGCAGATGTGCCGACTACGAACATGACTTCACAGCTTGAGCTCAAAGCGAAAGCGCTTTGGAGTATGGATGGATCCAGGGATTCACCGAACCAGACAACATGAGGCCTAAGGAGAGCGCCACAATTGGAACAATGAGGAGGGATCTCTCCGAGGGGGGTGCTATGATTTTCAGTGATCGTTTCTTCTTCGGTACAGCGGAGTTTCCAGATGTTTCCGTGAAGTTCCAGGATGTTATATGAACCGGCTTTTTGATGGAGACCGTCGATGTTCTGTGTGATCACGTGGAACGCTGGGAAGAGTTTTTCCCAATTGGCCAGAACTTGGTGCCCGGGGTTAAAATCTTTGGAACCGATGATCCCCCGTCTCCAGTCGTACCATTCCCAGATGAGCCTGGGATCTTTGATGAACGCGGAGAGTGTGGCCAGTTCTTCGGCCCGGTATGTCTTCCAGAGCCCCTCCTCTCCGCGGAATGTGGGAATTCCAGACTCGGCGGAGATTCCTGCGCCTGTAAGCACAACGACTCGCTTTGTTTTATGCAGGATGTCGATCAAAGGAGCCAATTCCGTCTTTATTTCCATAACGATTTCCTTGCGCATAGGATAACCAAATTTCACTCAAAACTCAATAAACCGGTGAAAGCATCCCTAAAACCGTGTTGATGTCATTCCGATTGATCAGATTGTGTGATATCAAAAACACGCTCAGTTTCCCCAGCGAGGAAACTTCGCTCGGATCCGGACTTCCCTCACATCTCCCCGAAGGAGATGTGCCATGCCCGTCCAGCCCTTCTCACGGTTTTTTCCATCACACAATCTGATCACTCAATAACGTTGTCGGGTATTCATGCCATCACGGTTTTAGGGATGCTGACTCGGTTGAATGCTTGACTTGATATAGCATTAATTATATATCATTAATCTCGAATGCAAAAAAATCTGCGACCGGAGAGAATAGAAGGAGGAGACATGACGATTTCCAATTCAGAGAATCTCCCCCAGGTTGATATCGGGCTTCTTGGCGGGACTGGCCTGTACGAGATCGAGGGCATCAACGTTTTCGAGAAAGTCGACCTCGACACACCTTTTGGGCAGCCGTCAGATTCCTACATCATCGGTGAGCTGGAGGGAAAAAGAGTGGCCTTTCTCACACGTCATGGAAAGGGGCATACCCTTACGCCTTCGGATATCAACTACAGGGCCAACATCTACGGATTTAAAACACTCGGCGTCACAAGGGTCATATCCACAAATTGTGTCGGGTCCCTCAAGGAGGACATACAACCCAGGGATATCGTCTTCGCCGACCAATTTTTTGATAGGACAAGGAGGAAGAATTCTTTCTTCGGAGAGGGAATCGCCGCCCATGTTGGTTTTGCTCATCCCGTCTGTCCTGAACTTTCCGGACTTTTATTCGATGCAGGGCAGGAGCTAGGAGTGAGGGGCCATCTTGGAGGGACCTACATCTGTATCGAAGGTCCTTCTTTTTCCACAAAAGCCGAATCTGAGATCTTCCGGTCGTGGGGCTGCGACGTTATCGGCATGACCAGTGTGACAGAGGCCAAGCTGTGCAGGGAAGCGGAGATCTGCTATTCCACCATGAATCTGGTCACAGATTACGACGTCTGGCACGAAACGGAAGAGACAGTCTCTATCGAAATGATCCTGGAAAACTTGCGATTGAACATTCAAAATGCAAAAAACATCATACAAAAGACGATCTCTTTGCTCCCTGAAGACAGGGGCACCAAGTGCGAGTGTGCACAGGCACTGGCCAACTGCATCGTGACAAATCCGGACCGCATCTCTCCGGAAGTCAGGGAAAGGCTTTATCAGATCATCCAGAAATATATTAAATAGACTGAGGGAACCATGAGCTTGGTTATTGTCGGCACCTTTAATCTCGATACCATCGAGACTCCTCAGGAAAGACGGGAGAGGATCGTTGGGGGGTCTGGAACATACTGTTGTTTGGCTGCAAGTTTTTTTACCGCTCCCGGAATCGTTGGAGTGGTGGGCGAGGACTTCCCCAAAGACACGCTCGAGCTTTTTAAGGCAAAGGGGATCGATACAGAAGGGCTGCTCG
>WTAW01000020.1 GCA_013139435.1 Candidatus Aminicenantota bacterium
TTTGGTTGCAGACAGAGTAGGCAAAAACAAGAATCAAAGATAAATCGAAAGCGGCCTCAGCGCTTCGGGGGTTCTATGGGCTTGGTCACAAAGAGACTGATATCCCGGCTGATCAAAAGTGCGCGCAGCTCTGGGAATTTTTCCTTGATGAGCTTATTGATCCTTTTGATGTATCTTTCCAGCTCGTCTTTCATGCGATTGACGGTGGTTCGTTGGGCCTGCGTAGGCTGTGAGGTGGTGGCCTGGAGTGTTCCTGCAAGATCCATGATCATAAATTCCATACTGGGACGGTCCTCTCTGAAAGCACTCCGAATCTCCTTGAGCTCCATGGCAATCTCTTGGATCTTGTTTGTGACTTTATCTGGGAGGTCCTCTCTTCCTTTGAGAGCCTTCTCGATGCGCATGATCTCTTTGTCCATCGCATCAACCGCTCTCCATCCTTCCGTGTAGGCCCGCTGCATATCGCTCACGGTCATGCTGAGCTCCAACCGTCTTTGTAGAGCATAGGGATTGGCCTGGATCCTTGGATCGACCTCAACGGTCACACTCTGTTCGATCTCTTGATCTCTGGCCATCAATCTGACGTTATACTCACCTGGGAGGACAAAGGCTCCTTTTTTTGGCTCGAAATAGGCCTGCCGAGTCCCTTCCGGATCAAAAGACAACGGATAACGGAGGTCCCAACTGATCCTGTTAAAACCTTTTCGGTCGGGGGCATCGATCTCACGAATCACCATCCCGTCTGCGTTGGTAATGATAATTTTCACTGTAGGGGGTTTTTCTGATCGACGATCCCGTTCCGGAGCTTTTTCCGCTGTCACTCGAGCGGTTTCCTGGGCAGGAGGATCGCTCTTTAAGTAGTAGGTAAAGAGGGCTCCGTATTCTGGATTGGGCCCGGAGAATTGAGATGCCCCTGGATCGGGCAGCTCCCTCAGCTCAAAATATTGGGTCGCTTTCCTTGGCGCAAACAAATAGGCCTCCTGATTCAGGATCGAATCATCGAGTGCTTCCAGCAAAGCGATGTCATCCAATAGTATGATGCCCCGCCCATGGGTCCCCAGGATCAGGTCATGCTCTTCTCCGTTGACGACAATGTCATCCACCGGTACAAGGGGCAGATCTCCTCCCTCCAACGTCCATTGAATGCCTCCGTTGATGGATATGTGCAGGCCAAACTCCGTTCCGGCAAAAAGGAGTCTGGGATTCCAGGGATGTTCACGGATCACATTGACCACACTTCCCTTGGGTATTCCGCTGGAAATAGCTATCCAGGTCGTGCCAAAGTCGGTCGTTCTAAAAATATAAGGCTCGAAATCATTGTCACGATGTCCATCAAAAGTTACGTAGGCGGTCCCCGGCCGGTGGATGGAGGCCAGAACACAACTGACCCAGCGTGACGTAGTCAACTGGAAGCGCTCTGTCAGATCTATCCATGTGCTCCCGTTATTTCTGGTCATATGCACATTCCCGTCATCCGTGCCTGCATAGATCAATCCCACCTGGAGTGGCGACTCGGAAAGAGAGGTTAGAGTCCCGTAGTGGGCAACACCATCATCTCTGGAGAGTGTGTTTTCATTCCTCATCATCCCCATAATGGGGATCGACTTCCAATCTTGATCCTTTGTGAGGTCAGGACTTATCACCTGCCAGCTGTGCCCTTGATTGGTTGTTTTGAACACCTTATTCCCACCGTAATAGATGATGTCGGGATTATGGGAGGACATGACGAGCGGGCATTTCCACCCAAACCTGTACGTCTCCTTCGAATTTTCGGGGACAGGTTTGATGTACTTCTCCTCCCGGGTGTTCAGGTTGATATATATCAGTCTCCCACCCTGATTTTCAGTGTAGAGCTCATCGGGATTCTCCGGGTTCACAGCCACATGAAAGCCATCTCCGTAGGCCACGTTGATGACATCCCCGTTGGTGATCCCCATCCTGCTGAAGGTTTTGCTGGGAAGACCATAAACACCATGGTCTTGAGTTCCACCATAGATCCAATAGGGCTCTCTCTCCCTATGATCGATCCCTATGGAATAGAATTGAGCGATGGGGAGATTATCGATAAAATTCCAGGTTTTACTCCCGTTGTAGGACATATAAAATCCCCCGTCGCCCCCCAGCAGCAAATGATCCGTATCCTTGGGATTGATCCAGAGAGCGTGGTGGTCCACATGGATCCTTTCTCCTGTTTTTTCTTGAGAAAATGTCCTGCCTCCATCGATAGAGACAAAGACATAAGTGCCCAACACCCAAATCTTGTTGGGATTTACGGGGTCAACTCGTATCTGGCTATAATACATAGGACGGGGATTCAGCTCATTCATCCTTGTCCAACTCTTCCCTCTGTCTTCAGACCTGAAGACACCACCCTCTTTATTCTCGATAATGGCATAGACGATATTGGGGTGGCTCTTCGAGATATCTATGCCGATCCTTCCTGTTTGCCCTGGGGGCAATCCATTCGTGAGTTTCTGCCAGGTGTCCCCTCCATCCAAAGAACGGTACAATCCACTTTGAGGCCCTCCCCCGACAAAGCCCCATGCACGGCGGCGCCTCTGGTACATGGCTGCATAGACAACCCGGCCTTTGTTTTCAATGGCCACATCCACTGCCCCGGTGTGTTCATTGACGTACAGAACTTTTTCCCAGGTTTGGCCACCATCCTTTGTGCGAAAAAGACCACGTTCAACGTTGGGGCCCCAAAGTTTACCAAGAGCGGCGACAAATACGATATCCGGATTCCGAGGATCGATGACAATACGGCCGATATGATGCGTCTCTTTTAGCCCCAAATTGATCCAGGTCTCTCCTCCATCGATGGATTTGTACACACCATCTCCCCAAGAGGAACTCTGACGATTGTTGGGTTCCCCAGTGCCCGCCCATATGATATTGGAATCGGTGGGTGCAATGGCAATATCCCCGATAGAGAGAGACGTGCCGTCCTCATCAAACACAGGTCTCCATGTCGCGCCATTATCCTCGCTCTTGAATATCCCTCCTGATGCTGAGGCGATAAAAATGATATACGGCTTCCCAACAACAGCTTCCACGTCATCGATCCGGCCACCAAAAGCGGCAGGACCTATCTGCCTCCACTTCATATGTTTGAACAGGTCTGTGTGGAATTTGGGGAGGGTCTGGGCAAAGCACAGCGAGCCCATAAATAAAGTGCCAATGGCCAGCCAAACACCAATGAATTGTCCCCTCAGCCGAAACATCCGAGGCCTCCTCTATCTGACCTGAATCATCCAGGTCCGCGATGTATCAGGTCGTATTTTGTCGCAAATCTATATGAAAGTATCAAACGTCGAGCTCTAAATGTCAACTTTTTACTTTTTATTCTCGAGCTCGATAAGCGGTTTTTCCGAATCGACAAGGTCCCCTGCAGACACATGGATCTTTTTAACAGAGCCATCTATGGAGGATTTGATCTCGTTTTCCATTTTCATGGCTTCCACGATCGCTAGGGTCTGGTTTTTCCGGACTTCCTCGTTCTCTTTGACATAAACTTTGATGACCTTTCCGGGCATAGGAGCTTTCACTACAAGCTTATCCTCTTGAGACCCCTCTACACCCGCATGTGCACTCCCGCTTTCATCTGTGGATTCCTGAACAGTAAAATTGTGACCTTGAACACACACATACCTTTTGCTGTTGTCTTTGCCCAAATAGACACGGAAAGACTTCTGTTCGATCAAGATGGAAATAACACCCGGGGAGATGTACTGGATGTCGGCTTCATGGGTCAAATCATCATCTGTGACCACATACCGGCCCTCTTTTTTTTCAAGGGTGATCTTCTTCAAGACATCATCGATCAAGAATTCGTAATCCACTTCAGTTCCCTCCTCCCAAGCGCCATTTCCCCAGTGTCTGCCATGGTGAAGGGGCAACATCCCTGGCCGTTAAAACCTGGGGGCCAAAAGATTTGGATTGGCTGTCGAATGCCGAGGCTAGAGCAGCAATCATGCGGGCCTCCTCTGGCTTCTCTTTTCCACCCCATTGAGCAAAATATTTTTCGATAAAGCTCGTCGTCGTTTCACCGGCTTGGAATTGTGGATGAGCGATCACATCCTTAAGAAAACCAATGGTTGTCTGTATACCCAGGATGACATAATCATCCAGTGCATTGATCATCCGTTGGCAGGACATCTCCCGATTTTCCGCCCACACGATAAGCTTGGCCAAGATCGGATCATAAAAGATGGGAATATCACAGCCACTGTAGATGCCGCAGTCGTGTCGAACTCCCGGCCCGCTAGGTTCTTTGAGGAAAAACACTTTCCCGGCAGAGGGCAGAAAATTGTTGAAAGGGTCTTCCGCATAGATGCGGCACTCGATCGCATGGCCCTTTTGTTCGAGTTCATCTTGAGAAATAGTGAGTTTTTCACCCGAGGCGATTGTAATCTGTTGGTGGACCAAGTCAACCCCGGTAATGAATTCCGTCACAGGGTGCTCGACCTGGAGACGCGCATTGACCTCCAGGAAGAAGAACTTCTTGTTTTTGTCCAAGAGAAATTCAACCGTTCCCGCATTGTTGTATCCGGACACCTGGATAACTTTTTTCGCCGTCTCTCCCATTTTTGCCCGAAGCTCCGGATCCAGGGCTTGTGACGGAGATTCCTCCACGATCTTCTGATGTCTTCTCTGGATGGAGCATTCCCTCTCGAAAAGATGAACGACATGGCCGTGATTGTCGGCCAGGACTTGGAATTCGACGTGTCGAGGCTCTTCGATGTACTTCTCCAGATAGACGGATTCATCACCGAATGCGGATTTGGCCTCTCGTTGACCGGCTTCAATGCCTGTCTCCAAGTCCTTCATGCTGTGAATGATCCGCATCCCTTTGCCTCCCCCCCCGGCAGAAGCCTTGACCATGACGGGAAACCCGATTCTCTGTGCTTCTGATTTGTATTCCGCCATGGCAGAAAGGATCCCCATCATTCCAGGAATGATGGGAATTCCGGCTTTCTCCATCGCCTGTCTAGAGCGGACCTTGTCGCCCACAAGCTGCATAGCCTTGGAATTCGGGCCTATGAACACGATCCCTTCCTCCTCACAACGTTTGACAAAATCGGCGTTTTCAGCGAGAAAACCATACCCGGGGTGGATAGCCTCTGCGCCAATTTTTTTGGCGGCTTCCATGATCCGGTCGATATTGAGGTAGCTGTCTATGGCAGGGGCAGGACCGATGCACAGAGCTTCATCCGCAGAAATCACATGGAGGCTGTTTCTGTCAGCCTCAGAAAACACTGCCACTGTTGAAATGCCCATTTCATGACAGGCTTTGATGATGCGGACTGCGATCTCTCCACGATTGGCGATCAGTATCTTTTTGAACATTCGTATTCCTTCTCGTTTTCTATATCGCGTTAATGGTCAGTTAAAATACACGGTCAGTTCGGGGAACTGACCCTACATC
>WTAW01000133.1 GCA_013139435.1 Candidatus Aminicenantota bacterium
GTTTTCATCATTCCCATCCAGATTGATATGGAATTCGCCCTTTATGAAACTGTCCTTTTCGAAATGCACAAGTTCTGAGATCTCTTCATAGATCTCCCAGAGAACGTCCGAGGGTTTTCTATCCTGGATCAACACATCAGTGATCTTTCCCGAAAACAGCATGGAAGACAGAAAAACGAGAGAATATATTCCGAAAGTGACAACACCAAATCCCCTGATGCCTTTACAGAAAAAACATCTCAAATCCATCCCTATTTTATCCGCCGATACTATTATAACTTCAAAAGGCTAAATTATTTCAAGCGATTTTTTCTCTTTTTGAATGTTATTACGCCGAATCCTTACATTCAGGCCAGGGAATATCCCGAATGGCTCCCCGGAACTGATAGAGAACACATCTATCTAGCCTCCCCCCTTTTTTCTTTTTCAGGCGTTCATACAGCTCTTCAGGATCGGAAAGTTTTAGCTGTTGAGATGACTTGATTCCGAGAGAATACAACTCAGCTGCAGCAACCGGACCGATGTTCCGTACCGATTGCAGATCTTGTAAGGAATTTTCTTTGTCTTTGAAATTTTTCATGATCGGGATCATTTATCTTTCAGAACGTGATCAGTAAAAAAGTAAGCATCCCCATCATTCGGTTCTTTTGGGTCATGAATGGGCGCCCAAGCAATATAAACAGGGTCCGCGCTTCGCAAGAGGCTGAGGACGGATTCAAACTGTGAGCTTGGAGCAAAATAGAAGATCTTGCCATCTGCAGAATAGGGCTCGGGGATTTTGCTCCCCTCTATGGCAAATACTGCCTGTGCGACTTCTTTGCCTCCAGAATAGATGTGAATGATCTTGTCTCCCCAGCGCGTTTGTCTTCCCTTCAGGTCACTGGCATAGATCTGAACGATGTAGCTCTCAATCTTGTGACTTATCACTTTCATGCGTGTTCCCCATAGCTCTCTCTATAGCCAAAACTAACTCCTCCGGTTTTTGGGAGCCGAGTAATATCTTCCGCCCACTGACAAGGACTAATTGTAGCACTCGGAACGTCATTCATCACGGTTTAAGGGATGCTTCCTTTGGCCTATTCTTCATACAGAGATTCGATAATGCCTGCATATTTTTTTTCTATGATGTTTCTTTTTACCTTAAGAGTGGGAGTGACCTCACCCTTGGCAATTTCGAAATCCCGGTCGAGAAGAACGATCTTCTTGACCTTTTCGTACGCGGCAAGATCCTGGAGGCTTTTGTCTACTTCGGAAAGCACAAAATCGACAATCTGGTCTTTTGCAACCAGATCAGCCCGGTCTGTGAAAGAAATCTCGTTGAGCTTGGCATATTCTTCCAGCTTTTCAAAATTGGGTACGATAAGAGCTGAGATGAATCGCTTTGCATCTCCGATCGCAACTGCTGTTGTGATGTAGAGGTTTGTCTTTAAAAGGTTCTCGATCTGCTGCGGCGCCACATTCTTCCCTCCAGCTGTCACAATGATATCCTTTTTCCTATCCGTTATGACAAGAAATCCATCCTCATCCAGATAACCGATATCTCCAGAGTAAAACCATTCTCCTCGAATGACTTCTTTGGTCTCCTCGTCCTTCTTATAGTATCCTTTCATCACATTCGGACCTTTGATTAAGATCTCCCCATCCTCTGCGATTTTCACATCTACACCAGGAATAGGTTTGCCGACAGTTCCAAATTTGAGGTCTTTAAAAGTGTTGAAGGTTGCTGCCGGTGAGGTTTCTGTGAGGCCGTACGCTTCGAGTATAACAATTCCCATGGCGTAGAAAAACTCGGCGATGTCTTTGGACAAAGGAGCAGCCCCCGATACAAAAAACCTGATTCGGCCTCCCGTTTTTTCGATGATTTTTGAAAAGACGAGCTTGTGGGCTAAATTTCTCTTGAATCGAAGAAAACCAGGAATGGGCTTTTTCTCTAAGTGTCGACTGCCATAGTCTTTTCCTACCTTAAGAGCCCAGAAGAATATTTTCCTCTTCAGGTTTGAACTGGACAGGACATTATCCATGACCTTGGCGTATATCTTCTCGAATAGCCGAGGAACTGCGGCCATGATGGTGGGCCTAACCTCAAGCATATTCTCCGCTACGGTCTCCATACTCTCTACATAGCCTACGGTACAACCAGTGCCAAGCAAGGCAAACGTAACTGTCCTCTCATAACTGTGTGAAAGAGGTAAAAATGATAAGCATGTATCGTCATGTGACATAGGCAGTATAGAAGAGGCCGACGTCACATTACTGATGAAATTGCTGTGGGTGAGCATCACGCCTTTGGGTTCCCCTGTTGTTCCCGATGTATAAATGATGGAGGCGACATCTGCGGGTTTCACGGCAAGAGCGAGTTGATCGAACAATTCCGGCTCCTCTTGGCTCTTCTGTTTTCCCAGTTCAAGGATATCGTTAAAAGTTTTCATCCCCTCTGGCGCATCTGGCAGAAAGGTAATGAAATGAGAGACCAAGGACAATTCGCTTTTGATAGATTCGACATTTCCCCAAAGTTCCTCATTCGAGCAGACGACCACTTTGGCATCGGAATCATTGACAATATATTTGATCTGCTCTGGAGAGAGATTCGTATAAATGGGCACGGTGATTCCCCCCAAACACAAGGTCGCCACATCTGTCATGGTCCATTCCGGCCTGTTTTCAGAGAGGATGATGAGTTTATCACCGGCGTTCAAGCCCAACGCTTTCAAACCGAGCGAAAAGTTGATCACTTTTTCACCGAATTCCTCGGTAGAAATGGGAGTATAGTGACCTTTTACTTTAAAGAGCATCAAGTCGTCTTTGGGATAAGACTTGATGGTGTTGATAAAGAGTTGGCAAATGGTTTCAATCATGTTGTCCTCCGAATGCATATTGACATCCCCAGCCGAGAGGATTATCCCACAACCTGTCGAAAATAGCTATCTTTAATGGGGCAACAGGGTCACACATTGAACCTTGCTTTGAGTGAGAGACTACCAGCTTTTCATGATTTCTGCGAAACACTGCAAGCCGGAGGGAATCACGGCACCATAACCATGGCCTGGGCTGGTCCAGGCACCGGAGAGATAGAGTTTTTTGATGGGAGTTGTGTGCGGAAACCTTCTGTTACCAGAGTTGTCCACTGTCTGGTCCCATCCATAGATAGCCCCGCGATAGTTACTGGTATAGTAGATATTGGTCAGTGGTGTTCCGATCTCTTTGACTTCTATGGCATCGCTCAATCCAGGGAGGAGTGTTTCCTCAACTTTTTGGATCAGAATATCGGCCATTCGTTCTTTCTCTTTTCGATATTCTTCCTTACTTCCCTTCCAATAATCTTTGGCGTATTTTTCCCAGTGGTCATACCCCTGGAGGACAAGGATCCCGATGGTGTTTTTCCCCTTAGGAGAGTACTCTTTATAGAGATTGTCGTAGAGCGTCAAGCCAAAACCGGGATTTTCAAAATCCGCTGTAATTGCCGCCTTATAATCCGCTTCGATATCATAGCCTGTATTATAGAAGATCTCGGTATCTTCAATCCCGCTTTCTCCGATCAGATCCTTTTTCAATCCCAGAAATACGAGGAAGGAAGAGAGGCTAACGCTAAACTTTTCCATACGTGCATAAAGTTGCTTTAAAGAGTCTTTATTTTCTATCATCGTGTGGAATGTGTCGTAGGCATTGGCATTGGATACCACAACTTTCCCGGTATATGTCTTCCCATCGGCGGTCTTCACGCCATAAGCTGTCTGGTCCTTCATGAGTATCTGCTCCACACGTTTCCGCAGGAGCACTTTACCGCCATGACCTTCGATAAACGTCACAAAAGCATCACTGATCTTTTGGGATTTTCCTCTTGGATAGTAACCGCCGCTGGTCAGATAACCGATCGTGGGAAGGGCATAATAGTAGCTCGACAGCTTGGAAGGCGGAAGACCGAAATAACCCCATAGAGATGAGATGATGGCTTTGAGTTTGGGATCTTTGATCCTGACATCCAGCATGTCCCCCCAAGTTTTGTTGAAAGCTTTGAATAGGAAAGGATATTCCTTAGGAAAGCTGGACATATCCACCTGTCCCTGAGCTTCAGAGATCTTATTGATATCCCTCGATAAGCCCTGCATATCTTTGAAGATCTCTTCGATTCCCTGTTTTTCTGCGGGAAAATGCCCAACCAATGTCTTTATGTACGCCGGAAGATCCTTCATGGCGACTGTGATATCGTGATCAGGGTAGATCACCCGGTAGAGGTCGTGATGGGGTACGAATTCCACATCTTTGATCTCAGGAAAACCAGGGATCAAGTTGTGAATACCATCCCTTTCTCCGACTGTAGTTGAATGGAGGGAGACATCAAAGACAAACCCTCCCGGCCTCTTGAATGTCGTGGCATAGCCTCCTGGTGTGTAGTGTTGCTCCAGGACGAGTGGCTTAAAACCCTGTCGGGCAAAGGCGGCTGCACAACTCAATCCACCCAAACCAGAGCCGATGATAACCGCATCGAACTCATAGGAGTTTAATTGTGTGGATTTTCCCCTTGGAAATGAGGCCCAATCCATGGTGACTGCGGGAATGCCAGCTAGGACTGTTTTTATAAAATCTCTTCGCATAAGAGTTTTTGGTCTCATTGTCCCTCCTTATTACATGAATAAATACTTATATTTTTTGGTATTAGTTCCAGCTTAAATAAAACAACCTGTGAAGTCAAAAATACCTGTGAAAAATCATGTACATCCACACCTCCATGTATATAATAGAGAGATTAGACGAGAAAAATTGCGCAACCGAAAGGAGCAGAGATGACTGACAAAGATCTCTTCGCCAGAATGGCTCAATCCATCATCGATGGCAACAAAGATGATGCTCAAGCGTTGGCCAAGGAGGCCATAGACGTACAAATGAACCTCAACGAAGTCATAGAGTCCGGTTATGTGCCAGGCGTCCAGAAGGTCGGCCAGCTTTGGGAGGAAGGCGAATATTTTTTGCCTGAACTCATCACTAGTGCCGAATGCATGAAAGCCGCCATGGCTGTTCTGAAACCGGAGCTGCAAAAGTCACAGATCGAAACACCAACCTTGGGTAGAATTGTCATTGGTACGATCGAAGGGGACATCCACGATATCGGAAAAAATTTGGTGGCTTCGATGCTCTCTGCCAATGGTTTTGAAGTCATTGACCTCGGTGCGGATGTGAAGATCGAAACATTCCTCGAAAAAGCCGATGAAGTGGACGCAGATCTCATCTGCCTTTCGGCCCTTTTGACAACCACTATGCTAGGGCAGAAAAGGTTGATCGAGCAGCTCGAAAAGAGAGGGCTCGCAGACCGGTTTGTCGTCATGGTCGGGGGAGCCCCAGTCAATCAGAAATGGGCCGATGACATTGGGGCGGACGGGTATGCCGAGAACGCAATGACTGCGGTCCGAGCGGCAAAAATGCTTGTAAATAAGTGAGGAGCACACCATGATCTCAGCAATTCGACCAAAACTGGAGCTCTTGAGTCAAGAGTTTATCAAAAAGATCGTCGATGAATCCTATATCCTGCTGGAAAGACAGGGAATTTTCGTCGAGAACACCCAGGCTATTGAGCTCTTTAAAGAAGCAGGTATGAAGGTGGACGAATCCACACACAGAGTTTTTATCACGCGACAACTTGTCGAAGATGCCCTTTCTTCAACGCCAAGCACTTTTCAATTATTCAGCAGGAATGGCGAGAAGGTATACACGATCGGCAACGATGAGGTTCACTTCGATCCCGGGTCTGCGGCTGTCACGATCCTCGACCACAAAACACAAGAACAAAGGAAAGCCGAGACAAAAGATGTCATCGACTTTGTAAGGATCTCAGACCTAATGACGAACATTCACCTCCAGAGCACGGGACTCATCAGCAGTGATGTCCCGGATATCATTTCGGACAGTTACCGCTTGTATCTTGCGCTTTTGTATTCTGAAAAACCCATCGTGACAGGCACCTTCCGTGTGGAAGGGTTTAAACCCATGAAGGACATGCTCGTGGCTGTCCGAGGGAGTGAAGATGCGCTATCGGATAAGCCGCTAGCCATATTTGACGCCTGCCCCTCCCCGCCTCTAAAATGGAGCAATCTCACAACCCAGAGTTTGATCGACAGTGCGCGAGCGGGGATTCCATCAGAACTTATCTCGATGGGGATGACTGGCGCAACCTCACCGGTCACTATTGCCGGAACGTTGGTCCAGCACGTCGCCGAGAACTTCTGTGGGATCGTCATCTGTCAGCTGGCCAATAAAGGAGCACCCGTCGTGTTCGGCGGTTCCCCATCCAGTTTCGATATGAGAAAAGGAACCACTCCCATGGGAGCTATAGAAACAATGATGATCGATTCTGCTTATTCTCAGATCGCCAAACACTTGGGCTTGCCCTCACATGCTTACATGGGCTTGAGCGATGCCAAGATCATTGATGGCCAGGCTGGACTAGAAACTGGCATTGGTGCTGTTCTGGCTGCTCTATCCGGAATCAACGTGATCTCCGGACCCGGCATGCTGAACTTCGAAAGCTGCCAAAGCCTCGAAAAACTCGTAGTGGACAACGAGATCTGTGGAATGGCCTATCGGTTGATTGCAGGGATAACACAGAGGGACGATCCCATCGCCTTAGACCTCTTCCAGAATTTTACAGCAGAGACACAATTCCTCACAATGCCTCATACACGAAGCTGGTATAGAGAAGAGCATATTTTCCCCAAAGTCATCGACAGAGACACCTACGACTACTGGATCTCATTGGGAAAAAAGTCTATATCAGAAAGAGCGAGCGAAGAAGTGGAGAAACTGCTGAGCGATAATCCTCCTGATGTCGTGGATCAGGCAGTTCAAGAAGATTTACACTCCATCATGCTGTCCGATGCCAAAAACTATGGACTGTCAGCACTGCCTGAGAAAGGCCTGCCATAGCATTACTCAGAGTAAAGCTAATCTGCGAGATGCTTGATGGAAGAACAATTCCAAATACTCGATACATTTGCCATAGCTATCCCAACACAAAAAATCTGTGTCCGTATTGGCTATAGAACATCATTGGATCGAATCCGCTCTTCGGTTATAGATTCGATAGAGGGGTCAAAAACCATAGCCGCTGAACTCGTGAACCCGAGAGCCATCTGCAGAATCCTTGACTATTCCGACACAAACAGACATCCGATCTTTGAACACGCAAAAAAAGTTGCCCTCTGTATCTGTACGATCGGCCCACAGATAGAGTCCGAAAGCTCCCAGCTGATGAAAAGGGACGAGATGATGAAGGCACTGATTCTGGACGCCATCGGCTCTGAATCTGTCGAACAAGTGGCCCGGCAGGTCGATCGATTGCTCTGCGTAAAGGCACAGGAAATGAATCTCTGGCCCAGCAAAAGATTCTCTCCAGGCTATAAATCCTGGAATATCGAGGAGCAACGTTATATCTTCCGGATGATACCCGGTGAAGATATCGGTGTTACACTGAATGAATCGTTTATGATGATACCCAGAAAATCGGTCTCATTCCGGATAAACTTTTACAAAACAAAAGAATTAAGCACCCGGTCCTTTCGATAATAAATGGAGACACCGTCAACCTGATGCTCTTGCTCGCTACAGTATT
>WTAW01000353.1 GCA_013139435.1 Candidatus Aminicenantota bacterium
CGATAGCCTTACACTCTATGCAGCCGCTTATGAATACCGGCGCTTGCCTTACTATTTCACCAGCGGAGGGAAGGGGAGTGGGCTCTTCAAGACGACTGATGGAGGAAAAACCTGGGAGAGGATGGAAAAAGACCTGCCCGAGGGAATTTTGGGGCGAATCGGCCTTGCGGTCTCCAGAAGCAGTCCTAATGTAGTTTATGCCCTTATCGAACACAAAGAGGGAGGGATCTGGCGCTCTGAGGATCGCGGTGAGACGTGGACACGAACGTGTGATACAAAAACGTTTAACCGGGTGAACAATCGTCCCTTCTACTACAGCCAGATCCGCGTGGATCCCACAAATGACAGCGTCATTTATGTCTTCTCGACCGGAGGCTTTGTTTCCCGCGATATGGGCAAGAAGTTTCGGCCCATATCAGGAGGTACACATTCGGACCATCACGCCCTGTGGATCGATCCGTCCAACCCCCTTCATCTCATCGACGGAAACGATGGTGGCATCGATATCAGCTATGACGGAGGAAAAAAGTGGCATCCCATCCAGCACATGGCCCTGGCAGAGGTCTACCAGATCGGTTTTGACTTGCGGAATCCCTATTACGTTTACTGTGGTCTTCAAGACAACGGCCTTTGGGGTGGACCCAGTCGGACTCTCGAAAATCGCGGGATCTTCAATGATGATTGGTACATTATCGGTGGGGGAGATGGATTCCATTCCCAGATTGACCCCACGGACCATAAGACGATCTATGGCAATTCTCAGCTCAATGGATTGTACAGACACGATTTGCGCATCGGACGGGGAAAATCCATCAGACCTCTGGCTCCATTCAATGAACCGCCCTACAGGTATAACTGGAATTCTCCGATACTCATCTCGCCCCATGATCCAAAGACCGTGTACACGGGAGGTAATTATCTATTCAAGACAACAGACAGAGGGCAATCCTGGACGATCATAAGCCCAGACCTAACGACCGATGACCCTGAGAAACAGAAAGACTCTGGAGGACCTATATCTCCGGAGAACACCGGGGCTGAGAGTCACTGCACAATCATCACGATCGCAGAGTCACCCGTTCAGGAAGGCGTGATATGGTGTGGAACTGATGATGGGAATGTTCAAGTCACCTCAGATGCAGGGGAAACCTGGACAAATGTCGTCAAGAACATCTCCGGACTTCCTCCTCACGCGTGGTGTTCGCGCATCGAAGCGTCACATTACGATGCAGGGACCGCTTATGCTGTGTTTGACGGCCATCGCAATGATGACTATGCGACTTATGTCTTCAAGACCACAGACTATGGGAAATCTTGGACGTCCATAAAAGGAAATTTGCCCTTTGGATGGGTTCATGTCATTAAAGAAGATATAAAGAATAGAAACCTCCTTTTTGTCGGCACGGAGTTTGGGATCTATGCATCTTTAGATGGAGGCAAGTGTTGGTTTTCTCTAAAGAACAAACTGCCGACAGCCGCTGTGCGTGACATTGCCATACATCCGCGAGAAAACGATTTGATCATAGGGACGCATGGACAGGGTGTTTGGATCTTGGATGATATCTCTCCGCTCCAGGAAATGACGGAGGATGTGCTCCAGGCAGATAAACATGTGTTTTCGATCAGGCCTGAAACTCAGTTTTATACACGAAAATCACGCGAATCGTTCGGCAGGCCGGCGTTTGTGGCTAAGAATCCTCCTTATGGTGTATCCATTACAGTCTATTTTAAGGAAAGGCCTGAAGTGAAGCCCAAGCTCTTCATCAAGGATGAAGAAGGAGCAAAGGTCTATGAGATCAGTTTAAGTAAAGAAAAAGGCCTTCAGCGGAAAACATGGAACCTGAGGGCCATTCCCAAAAATAAGGATGGAGAAGAGATCAAGGCTGGGACTGGTGGTTTTATTGGGTATTTGTATGCAGCGCCGGGTGATTACACAGCCGAGTTACAAGTGCGGGAGCAGGTCCTCTTGCAACGTATAACGGTCTATCCGGACCCGAGAGTTGATGTGGATGAGAAGGACAGATTTACCCAGACAGAAAGCTTTACTAAGGCGTTGGTGATGTCAAAAAAGATGGGTTTGACTGTGACTGTGGCCAAGAACATCAGGCGGCAACTGGATAAGATCTGGAAAGCGCTAAAAGAGGAAGAGAATATGTCCGCTGAAGTTCAGAATGCGCTTAAAAGCTTTGAGGAGAAATTTCACGATCTGGAGGATGAAGTCGTTCCAAAGGGTATCGGTCTGCGGAGCTCGAGAGAGGAATCTTTAAGAGGCGGCTCTATCGCTCGACGAATAACATCAATGGTCGGGAATCTGGGAGGATTCCCTTTTCCGCCGAGTTCGACAGAGTTACACCAATTGAAGGAACTCGAAAAGGTGATTGAGGTGTACATCCAGAAAGTGAACAGCATTATAGAAGAAGATATCCCTGCGCTCAACAAGACTCTTGAGGCACACAACGTGAAGCCGATAAAACCTCCCAAAAAGGTTGAATTAAGACGTTAACGAGCTAGAGCATCAGGTTGACGGTGTCACCATGTATTATCGAAAGGACCGGGTGCTTAATTCTTTTGTTTTGTAAAAGTTTATCCGGAATGAGACCGATTTTCTGGGTATCATCATCAACGATTCATTCAGTGTGACACCGATATCTTCACCGGGTATTA
>WTAW01000095.1 GCA_013139435.1 Candidatus Aminicenantota bacterium
GTATATTTCTACCAATATCCAAAATCCCATCACATTCCTTTTGATCTGGGAGTGGAAATAGAATCCAAGGCATTTCTTTCTTCGAACAAAGGAATTCATATCGGTATCCATATGTCCTACAGTGGAATGCGAAATTTAATCCCCACCCGCAGCCTGATGGCCAGTTGGGGAACATTGAGCGATCCTATGCTCGGCTCACTGCCGTTCTCTATAGGTGTTTTCTACCAATGGGGGCAGGATGCAAGAGGCCAATACTACGAACAAAACCGGGAGATCTTTGGGATCAGGCTAAATATTATTTACTAACCTGAATTATTCATAAAAGATGCTGCCAATAAGATATTGAGTGCTTTTAGAGTATGAATTTGGCAGCAGCTTTTATGAATAATTTAACCTAGACAGTTTGAGAGTGTTGGTGTAGCATCAGGACATGTCAACGAAAACAATCTTCCTTATTAGTGCGGTCTTTGCCATTCTTTCTCTATGCCTGATCCTTAATACAGGCTGTAAGTCCGAGAGAGAGCAGGAGGATTCGCTGAGTCAAAGTGAGCAACCGTTAAAATCAGAAACATCTCAGTCGTTAGCTGAGCTTAGTGCAGCCCTTCGAGATGCCGCGGCCAAAGGGCAGATCCAGACAGTGCGTGCGGAGCTCGAGAAGGGAGCAGACGTAAATACATCGGATCAATTGGGACGTACGGCTCTGATGCTGGCTTCCTTCGATGGCCACACTGAGATCGTGCGTTTACTCCTTAGCAAAGGGGCCCAGGTCGACCTCCGCGATAGCTCGGAACGGACAGCATTGATGTACTCCTCCAGTGGGCCATTCCCGGAGACGGTTCAATTACTCTTGGATTGGAAGGCCGATCCCAACATTGTCGACGGGATAGAGCAGTGGACGGCCCTGATGTTTGCCGCTGGCGAGGGGCAGCTCGAGGTTATTAAGATACTGCTCAAGCACGGCGCAGATCCATCCTTAAAAGATGTGGATGGTGATACCGCCCTTGTATTTGCCCAAAGAAGAAATCATGCGGAAGTTGCGCGCCTGTTAACGGCAAAACAGAAATGAAACTCTCCTTTAATTTTAAAAAAACTCTCCTTCAAATGGGATTATCTTGTACCATAGTACAATTGACAAAAATTTGATGTTCTGGTAATTTGAATGACTATTTTAATGAATCTTGGAGGGAAAATATGACAAAAAAACTGATCAAATTACTGTCTCTGATGCTTGTTGCAGCCGTAGTGCTTACCGGCTGTCAACCTGCAGGTGAAGAGACCAAATCCGACGATTTTGAAAAATACGGACAGGAATTTAAAGGAAAAATTGCAAAATCCTATGAGGAATCGGAAGAATGGTGGCCGACAACCCCCAAGCCTCCAGCCGGTACCCCCAATGTGCTCATTGTTTTGCTAGACGATGTCGGTTTTGCCCACATAGGTGCCTACGGCGGATTGATCGAAACGCCCCGTATCGACCAACTGGCCCAAAACGGCCTTCTGTACAACAACTTTCACACAACCGCACTCTGTTCTCCATCCCGAGCGTCCATCATGGCCGGCCGTAATCATCACAGGATCGGTTTGGGATCCCACTCTCTGACGGCCATGGGATTCCCGGGATACAATGCCTATGCTCCCGAGAGCGCCAAATCCGTTGCCAAACATTTGCAGAAAGCCGGATTTGTCAACTATGCCTTGGGAAAATGGGATCATACACCCTTGTATGAGGTGTCCCGAAGCGGCCCTTTTGATCGCTGGCCGAGCGGTGAAGGTTTTGATCATTATTATGGGTTTATGGCTGCTGATGCCGACAACTTCCGTTCACTGATCTGGACAGACCACAACCCCATCGAAGATTGGCAGGACAAAAAGGCTTATCACCTGAGCGAAGCCTTGGCTGACAAGGCGATCGAATTCATCACATCCCAGGTGTCCGTGTCGCCCGATAAACCTTTTATGATGTTCTGGGCTCCTGTTGCCATGCATTCACCCCACCAAGCGCCCAAGGAGTATATCGAACGCTACAAGGGTAAATTCGACATGGGTTGGGATAAGGCCCGGGAGATCATCCACAAAACCCAATTGGAAATGGGTGTTATTCCAGCTGGAACAAAACTATCGATGCGCATTCCTGAGATCCCAGCCTGGGACAGCTTGAAGCCCGAAGAAAAGAAGCTCTATACCAGGCAGATGGAGGTATTTGCCGCCATGATGACTCATGTGGACGAACATATCGGGCGTATGGTCGATGCACTCGAGCGAACCGGCCAATTGGACAATACTCTCATATTTGTCTCATCAGATAACGGCTCGAGTGGAGAGGGAGGTCTGGCAGGAACCTTTAATGAGACCTATGTGCTCAACGGTCTTCAAACTCCCTTCGAAGCGAACATGGCACACTATGATGACTGGGGAGGACCGACTACCTATCCCCATTTCCATGCCGGATGGGCCATGGCCGGCAACACTCCTTTCAAATATTTCAAACAGATCGTGCACCGCGGCGGTATCCAGGATCCGCTGATCGTTCACTGGCCCAAGGGAATCAAATCAAAGGGCGAGGTGAG
>WTAW01000097.1 GCA_013139435.1 Candidatus Aminicenantota bacterium
GGTGGCGATGGAGAAGGGATTGAAGTTTGCGATTCGAGAGGGATCACGGACAGTCGGAGCGGGAACGGTCACGGAGATTTCAGATTAACCGAGTGACCATGTAGGGTCAAGTCCCCGAATGGACCGAAAGACACAGACGAGAGATTAAAGAAAGGTTGAGAGATAAGATAACAATTTTAAGAGGACAACGAAGGACGTAAAAATGGAAAAAATAAGAATCAGACTACAGTCATTTGACCACCGGTTGTTGGACCAGTCTGTCAAGGAAATCGTTATCAAAGCCAAAAGAACTGGAGCCAAAGTGGCTGGCCCTATCCCACTGCCAACACGCATACATCGATTCTGTGTTCTTCGTTCTCCGCATGTGGACAAGAGATCCCGAGAGCATTTTGAGATGAGGATCCACAAAAGACTCCTAGATATCGGTGAGTACAACAACGAGACGATCGAAGAACTGCAGAAACTCGACCTCCCCGCAGGGATTGATGTTGAGATCCAGGCCTTTGGTGGCGCAGGAGAGTAACGATGATAGAAGGTTTGATAGGAAAAAAGATAGGCATGACCCAGCAGTTTGACGAGCAGGGGAATGCCATCCCTGTCACGATTATTCAGGTCGGACCCTGTACGGTGATCCAGACAAGAACCGAGGGGAGGGATGGTTATTCAGCGCTCCAGTTGGGTTTTGTCGAAGAGAAATCCAAGAGGAAACCGAACAAGGCTATGGAAGGACATTTTCAAAAATCCGGTATCCCTCCAACCAAAGTCCTCCGCGAATTTCAGTACGAAACAAAAGAAGAGGTAAAAGAGGGGGATCAGTTCTTTGTGGATATCTTCCAGGTCGGCGATAAAGTCGATGTAGTGGGAACGAGCAAAGGAAAGGGATTCGCGGGTGTTATCAAGCGCTGGGGCTTTCACGGAGGAAAGAGCACTCACGGGTCCATGTTCCACAGGTCTCCTGGTTCGATCGGATGTTCCGCAGACCCATCGCATGTCCTGAAGGGAACAAAGCTCCCCGGTCAAATGGGAGACGAACGCGTGACTGTAAAGAATCTGTTGATCATCGAAACCGATAAAGAACACAACCTCCTTGTGGTCAAGGGCGCAGTTCCTGGCGCAAAGGGAGGCTATCTATTGATAAAAAAGACAAATTTTCAGGCCAAATCTACTGGCAAGGAAAAGAAAGAGTAAAAAATGGCAAAAGTTCAAGTTCTGGACAGTGCTGGAAAC
Organism: Candidatus Aminicenantota bacterium; assembly: GCA_013139435.1. Taxonomy (GTDB): domain Bacteria; phylum Acidobacteriota; class Aminicenantia; order Aminicenantales; family Aminicenantaceae; genus WTAW01. The sequence continues at coordinate 1,228 of WTAW01000097.1, forward strand.
AAGGTCAAGGAGATCAGCGTTCCAGGTGGAGTCCTTGATTCTCCTCTAAAAGAGCACCTTCTCTATGAATCTGTCGTGAATTACCGGGCTAATCAGAGAAGCGGTACAGCTGCAACAAAAACCCGAGCGATGGTGAGCGGCGGAGGACGGAAACCATGGAAACAAAAGGGCACCGGCCGGGCGCGCGCAGGCAGCACCCGATCCCCCATTTGGAGGAAGGGAGGCGTAACCTTTGGCCCCTCTCCCAGAAATTATGCATACAGCATGCCTAAAAAAGCGAAGAGGAATGCGCTCAAATCAGCTCTGTCCATGAAACTCAGCGAAAAACAACTGTTTATTCTTGACGCCATTGAGTTTAAAGAGCCCAAGACGAAAGAGGGAGTGAAGTTCTTGAAGGGACTCAAGCTGGATTCCGCTCTGGTTGTGGATAACCATGCAAATAAAAATATGTTTCTTTCTTTAAGGAATATTCCAAAAGTGAAAGCCATCGATCACACCAATTTGAACGTGTATGATGTGCTGAATTTTAAGTCCCTTGTTTTTTCACAGAAGGCATTTGAATCTTTGATGGAGAAGCTAAAGTGAAAGATCCTTACACAATCATTTTGCGGCCAGTCATCACAGAAAAGAGCACTTGGTTAAAAGAGGTCAACAGAGAGATTTGCTTCGAGGTCGCCCCCCATGCGAACAAGATCGAGATCAAGGAAGCCATAGAACAACTCTTCAAGATTAAGGTCGAGAGTGTCCATATCGTCAAGAAAAAGGGAAAGCGGAGACGAGTGGGACGGAACGAAGGAAAAACAAAGGATTGGAAAAAGGCCTATGTGAAACTCAAAGAGGGCGAAAAGATGATCGAATATTTTGAGGCTGTCTAAAATGGGTGTAAAAACATACAGACCAACAACATCGAGCTTGAGGCACAGGACTGGCTTGACCTATGAGGAGTTGACCACGAGCGATCCCTATAAGCCATTGCTCCAACCTCTGAAGAAATCGGGGGGAAGAAACTCCCGGGGCCGGATCTCCATCCGTTTTCGTGGCGGAGGTCACAAACGGAGCTACCGCATCATTGATTTTAAGCGGGGTAAGATCGACATACCGGGCGAGGTGGAAACGATCGAATACGATCCCAACCGCTCAGCGTTCATCTCCCTGATAAAATATAAAGATGGAGAGAGGCGATACATCGTGACCCCATACAATTTGGCAGTTGGTCAGATCGTCGTATCTTCGGACAAACAGGTGGATATCCTTCCCGGAAATGCCATGCCCCTACACTTTATCCCCTTGGGAACGGTGGTTCACAACCTGGAACTGAAGAAGGGCAAGGGTGGGCAGATCGCCAAGTCGGCGGGAACCAGCGCACAGATCCTAGCTAAAGAGGGCAATTATGCGCAGATCCGGATGCCCTCTTCTGAGATCCGAAAGATCCATCTCGACTGCCGGGCAACCGTGGGTGAAGTGAGCAATCCTGACCACCAGAATGTCTCCATCGGTAAAGCGGGACGGACGAGATGGAAGGGACGGAGGCCCCATGTGCGGGGAACCGCTATGAATCCCATCGATCACCCCCATGGAGGCGGCGAGGGGAAAGCCAAAGGCGGACGGAATCCCGTCTCGCCCACGGGTCAACCTACAAAAGGATTTAAGACCAGAAAAAACAAACGAACCCAAAAATTTATCGTTCGAAGAAGGAGTAAATAATTATGGGCAGGTCGCTAAAGAAAGGGCCTTTTATTGAGGAAAAGCTTCTGAAGAGGGTCGAGGCGTCTGCGTCTCAAAGGGAAAAGAGACAGGTCATCAAGACATGGTCTCGAAGTTCCACGGTCATTCCGGAAATGGTGGGCTTGACTATCGCTGTCCATAACGGAAGAAAGTTTATTCCTGTGTTTATTACAGAGAACATGGTTGGTCATAAACTGGGAGAGTTTTCTCCCTCAAGAACTTTTAAAGGACACACCTCAAGAACTGCACGCACAATCAGGATGAAGAAGTAAAAATGGACAAAGAAAATATTATCGCTCATGCCATCGCAAAATATGTGAGGATTTCTCCACAAAAATGCCGGCTCGTTACGGACCTTGTCCGGGACAGGTATGTTGGGGAAGCTCTTACGATCCTCCAATTTTCCAAGAAAAAGAAGGCCAGTGCCATTGTCGAAAAAGTCCTCCGTTCGGCCATTGCAAATGCGCAGCAAACAGGGTCTGACGTGGACGTGGACAACCTCTATATATCAGAAATATTCGTCAATCAAGGGCCTCAATGGAAAAGATGGCAGGCTGTTCCCATGGGAAGAGCCGCAAGGATTCTGAAAAAGACGAGCCACGTCCATGTCTATTTGGAAGAAAAAAAAGGGAGATAACAGTGGGTCAGAAAACACATCCAGTTGGATTTAGGTTAGGCTTTAACAAGCAATGGAGCTCTCGCTGGTTTGCCAAAGGTAAGGACTACAGTCGATTGATCCACGAGGATCTCCATATGAAAAAGATCGTGAAGGAACGCTATAAACATGCTGGAATATCTGAAGTAGATGTGGAGAGAGTGGGTCCCAAGATCAGGATCATCATCCATACGGCACGGCCCGGTATTGTGATCGGGCGTGGAGGCAAGGAGATCGAGAGCCTCAAGAAGATTCTTCAGGGCATTTCATCGAAGGAAATCTATATCGATATCCGTGAAGTCGATAAGCCGGAAACCAATGCATTGTTGGTAGCAATGGGAATTGCCATTCAGTTAGAGAAAAGGATCGCCTACAGACGCGCGATGCGACGTGCTGTTGAGATGGCCATGAAGATGGGAGCCAAAGGGATCAAAGTGATGTGTTCTGGCCGTTTGGGAGGTGTAGAGATTGCAAGGTCGGAATGGTATCTTCGGGGGCAATTGCCTCTTCAAACTTTGAGAGCGGATATTGACTATGGTTTTACCGAAGCGTTTACGTCCTACGGACAGATTGGCATCAAGGTCTGGGTGTACACCTCAGACAAAGAGAAAGAGAAAGTGACGGTGCAGACTGCGGAGGTTGAGGAGATTTAACCATGCTAATGCCAAAAAAGGTAAAACACCGGAAACAGCAAAGAGGCCGCATGAAGGGAAAGCCCATCCGTGGAGCAATCCTGGTATTCGGAGAGTTCGGCCTCCAAGCTCTAGAACCATGCTGGATCACTGCCCGTCAAATTGAAGCAGGCCGGATCGCCATCACCCGCCACGTCAAGAGAAAAGGAAAATTGTGGATCCGTGTTTTCCCTTGGAAACCCATCACCAAGAAGCCAACGGAAGTCCGGATGGGAAAGGGCAAGGGCGATCCGGAGTTTTGGGTCGATGTGGTCAAACCAGGGAAGATCTTGTATGAATTGGAAGGTGTCTCTGAGCCTTTAGCCAAGGAAGCCATGCGGCTGGCTGCCAACAAACTGTCTGTGAAGACAAGGTTTATAACCAGGACTATTAGGGAACTACGATGAAAGCCACAGAATTCAGAGAATTGACTGAAGACGAGTTGCTCAACAAGGAAGAAGAGTTGAAAGACCAGCTTTTTAAGCTGAAGTTTCAGCATGCGTTGGGACAGCTCGAGAATGCGATGAAGCTTAAAAATATAAAAAAAGATCTTGCGCGCATCAAAACCATACTTAGAGAAAAAAATAAAGGGACGGAATAAAGAATGGACACAATTCAAGGGAGAAAGACAACTAAAGTTGGTGTTGTTACCGGGAACAAGATGAAAAAGACTGTAACAGTTCTTGTCGAACGTCAAGTGAGACATCCGCTGTATAAGAAGATCATTAAAAGACGCAAGAAGTTTCTTGTTCATGATGAGTACGAGAAATGCAAGATCGGCGATGTGGTCAAGATCGTCGAGACACGACCCCTCAGCAAGAGAAAGAGATGGCGCGTGAAAGAGATCGTTGGCCTGTCTCCTTCTGAAGTCGAGAAGGAAAACGAGGATAAAAAATAATGATACAACAAGAGACTATGCTCAAAGTCGCTGACAATTCAGGAGCGCGGAAGATTTTGTGCATAACTCCCCTTGGCGGAGGAGTTGGCAAGACGGCAGCTGTCGGAGATATCATTTCCGCATCTGTGAAGGAAGCGGAGCCGGAGAGTAAAATCCCTAAAGGAACAGTCATCCGTGCTGTTGTCGTTCGGTCAAGAAAGGAGATCCGACGTAAAGACGGTTCCTACATCCGATTTGATGACAATGCCGCCGTGATCATAGACCGTCAAGGAGAACCCATCGGAACCCGTGTTTTTGGCCCGGTTGGACGGGAATTGCGTGAGAGAAAATTCATGAAAATCGTCTCCCTCGCTCCAGAGGTGCTCTGATGAATAAGATGAAAGTCAAAAAGAATGACGAAGTTATTGTCCTCAAAGGGAAAGACCAGGGAAAAACAGGTAAAGTCCTCAGAGTGAATCCAGAAAAGAGAACCGTCATTGTCGAGAAGATAAAGTTTGCTAAAGAGTTCATTCGGCGTGATCAGAGCAAAAATATTCAAGGTGGGATCATGGAAAAGGAATCCCCTGTCCATGTGTCCAATGTGATGCTCTACTGTTCCGAGTGTGCACAGGGTGTGCGCGTAAGAACAAAGAGACTCGAAGACGGAAGCAAGATCAGGATTTGTGCCAAATGCGACATAAGCATGGAAAAGAATTGACAAGGAATAAAAAATGAGTCGCCTCCAGGAAAAGTATAAAAAAGAGATTATCCCAGAACTCCAGAAAGAGTTGTCCATAAATAATAAAATGGCTGTTCCCAGACTTGAAAAGATCGTTATCAATATCGGTGTAGGAGAAGCCATTCAGAATATCAAAGCTTTGGATACAGCCAAGAAGGAGTTAAGCCTTATCACCGGACAGTGGCCGGCTGTGGGGAGAGCGAAGAAATCCATCTCTTCATTCAAGCTGCGGCAAGGACATGCCATTGCCTGTTATGTCACCCTCAGGGGAAAAATGATGTATGAGTTCTATGACCGCCTGGTCAACATCGTCCTTCCCCGTGTGCGAGATTTTAGAGGAGTTCCCTCCCGGGCGTTTGACAAGAGAGGAAACTATACTCTTGGTTTGAAGGACCAGCTCGTTTTTCCCGAAATCGACTACACGAAAGTGGAAAAGTCACGCGGCATGAATATCACCATCGTGACTTCGGCGAAAAAGGACAAAGAAGCCTATGCTTTGCTTCAGAAATTAGGAATGCCCTTCAGTGGGGCATTGTAAGGAAGGCGAAAGTGTCTAGAAAGTCAAGTATGGCCAAATACTTAAAAGAACCAAAGTATTCTGTAAGGAAAAAATGCCGGTGCCGAATTTGCGGACGTTCCAAAGGATATTTTCGCAAGTTCGACATGTGTCGTCTCTGTTTTCGCGAGTTAGCTCTTAAAGGAGAGATCCCAGGAATCATAAAGGCGTCCTGGTAAAAGACAAAGAGAGGTTCAATTATGACTATGACTGACCCTATTGCTGACATGCTTACAAGAATCAGGAACGCGGCGATGGCGAAGAAAAAAGACGTGCGGATCCCTTCGTCCCGAATGAAGATCAAGATCGCAAAGATACTCAAAGATGAGGGATATATCAAAAACTTCAGAGTTATGGAAGGGAATATCCAGGGTGTGTTGAATGTTCTACTCAAATACACGGAAGATGGCGAATCCGTGATTTCCGGACTGAGCCGTGTGAGCAAACCAGGATGCCGGATCTACTGCAAATCGGACTCGATCCCGAAGGTCCTCGATGGGCTGGGGATCGTGATTTTATCGACCTCCAAAGGTATGATGACAGGAAAAAAATGTGAAGACCTTAGGCTTGGAGGGGAGGTTTTGTGTCAGGTCTGGTAAATTTATTTTGAGAGGAAATTGAGCAATGTCCAGAGTTGGAAAAGAACCAATTGTCGTTCCAGAGGGAGTTAAAGTGACCATCCTCACAGATGAAATTATGTTTGAGGGCCCAAAAGGGAAGTTGGTTTCCCCTCTTCTCCCGGGAATCAAAGCGGAACTCACGGATAAAAATCTGGTGATCACTAGAGAAAATGACTCCGGAAAACTTCCTGCGTATCATGGTTTATGCCGGACGTTGGCCTTTAATTCAGCCATGGGCGTTTTGAAAGGATTCACAAAACAACTGGAGATCGTAGGGGTGGGATATCGTGCGCGTCTGGATAATGACAAACTGGAACTCAACCTGGGCTATTCAAAGCCGATATTGTACACAATTCCCGATGATATCGAGATCGTCTTGGAAAAGCAGACCCTGATCACGGTCAAAGGGATCGACAAACAGCGGGTCGGTCAGGAAGCACACAGGATACGGAGCTTTCGCAAACCTGATCCGTATAAGTTGAAGGGCATCCGCTATGTGGGAGAGAGGCTGATCAAGAAAGAACGGAAAGCGGGGGTGAGCGGTGTATAAAGATAATGTGACCTTAAAAGCAAATGCGAAATCACGGATCAGAAAAAGGATCCGGAAAAAGATATCGGGGACCCTGGAACGGCCGAGAGCCTATGTGTTTAAGAGCAACAAACATATCTATGTCCAATTGATCGATGATGAAAACGGAAAGGTGCTCTTTTCAGCTTCGACGAGGGAAAAGGAATTCGGGGCAAAGACCAAAAATACCAAGAACATGGATGCAGCGAAAACGGTGGGTGAGATGATTGCAAAAAAGGCAAAGACCAGCAAGATCAAGACAGCCATCTTTGATAGAGGCATATATCCCTTTCATGGCCGAGTGAAAGCATTGGCCGAAGCCATGAGAAAAGGAGGGCTGGATTTTTAGCCCGGAAGTTTGAGACAGGAGGCAATGAGTGGCCAAAGACCAGAGCAAAATGGAAATTGAAGAAGAAATAGAACTTAAAGACCGAGTCATTTCTATCAGACGAACGACTAAGGTCGTCAAGGGCGGGAAAAACCTGAGTTTTTCGGCTCTTGTTGCCGTGGGAAACGAGAATGGCATGGTGGGGGTCGGTATGGGCAAAGCGCGAGAAGTGCCTCCTGCCATAGCGAAAGCTGTCCAAAATGCCAAAAAGAACATGATCATAGTCCCCTTCAAGGATACGACGATTCCCCATTTTGTGAAAGGCGTGCATGGTGGTGGGACAGTGATTCTTCGCCCTGCATCCAAAGGTACAGGAGTTATCGCGGGTGGGGCTGTGCGGGTTATCATGGAGTTGGCAGGGATCAAAGACATCCTGACAAAATCCCTACGCAGCCATAATCCTATTAGTGTGGCCAACGCTACTATGGAAGCTTTGAGAAGTCTCAAAGATCCGAAGAAAATCTCTGCCATCAGACATAAAGAAGAGGAGATGATATGGCAGTAAAAGAGGAAACACAGGTTCCAGAGAAAGCCAAAGCGAAAAAAGGGCAAAAAAAGGTGGTGAAACCCGTTGAGAAGCAGGTCAAGGTCCGGCTCGTCAGGAGTCTCATCGGCCGTCCGCAGAAGCAGCGCGAGGTCATCAAAGGATTGGGCCTGCGAAGGATCAACTCGGAAGTTATCCGCAAAGATTGTCCGGAGATATGGGGAATGATCAGAAAGGTCCCTCATTTAGTGAAGGTGGAGGAGTTGGATACAAAATGAATCTGAACAATCTGCATCCTGCAAAGAACTCTCGGAAAACACGGAAAAGAGTAGGGCGAGGTCCTGGTTCAGGCACAGGAAAAACGGCTGGGCGAGGGACCAAAGGCCAAAAATCCATCTCCGGATATTCTCGAAAACGGGGATTTGAGGGCGGTCAGATGCCCCTCAGTCGGAGAGTCCCGAAGAGAGGATTTACAAATATCTTTCGCAAAGAATACAGCGCGGTCAATCTTGCGCGATTGGCAAAGGTGACAAAGAATGAGATCAAACCCAAGGATTTGGTCAAAGCCGGCATCATAAAGAAAGAAGCAGAGCGGGTGAAAATTCTGGGACAGGGAGACATCTCCTCACCCAAGACCATTCATGCACATAAGTTCTCTGTATCTGCACAGAAAAAAATTGAGGATGCGGGTGGAAAAACAGTCCTGATTGGAAGTTAACGATGCTTGACAGTATAAAAAACATCTTCAGTATTCCTGACCTGAGAAGGAGAGTCCTCTTCACTCTTTTCATTTTAGCTGTCTACAGGATCGGTGCGCAGATCCCCAATCCTGGGATCAGCGCTGCCGCTTTAGCGGAATTTTGGGAAGCGCAAAAGGGAACCATATTCGGTTTTATCGATCTTTTTTCAGGAAGGAACATGTCGCGAATGACGATATTCGCGCTGGGCATCATGCCCTACATCAGTTCATCCATCATCCTCCAACTGCTCCAGGTCGTTTGGCCATATTTGGAAAGATTATCGAAAGAAGGAGAACTTGGAAGGAAGAAGATCACTCAGTACACCCGCTATGGAACTCTTATTATCTGTATCATTCAATCTTCTGCCATTGCCATGCTTTTGGAATCTTTGCGCAGTCCAGGAGGAGCAGTTATCGTTCCCAATCCCGGCATTGGATTTAAGCTTCTCACTGTTCTCACCTTGACAACAGGAACCGTCTTTATCATGTGGCTGGGAGAACAGATCTCAGAACGGGGTATCGGAAACGGGATCTCTCTCATCATATTTGCCGGCATTGTGGTTGATTTTCCCCGGGCCATGCAGAGCGTTGTCTCGCAAATTCGGACCGGGGACATGGGGCCGTTGAAGTTGATATTTATTATCGCCGTAATGATCGCTGTCTGTGCCGTCATCGTTTTTGTGGAAAGAGGCCAGAGACGGATACCCGTCTCTTATGCCAAGAGGGTTGTCGGCAGAAAGATTTACGGAGGTCAGAGCACGCATCTTCCTCTGCGAGTGAACACCGGAGGTGTTATTCCCATTATCTTCGCAGCTTCCGTTATAACGATCCCCTCAACGATGGCTCAAATGATCAAGGTTCCCGTCATCCAGAACATCGCTCAACAGTTCGGGATGGGGATGCCTCTATATGTACTTCTCTACATTACAGCCATCATATTTTTCACTTATTTTTATGTTTCCATTATTTTTAATCCCTCGGATGTGGCAGATAACTTGAGAAAGTATGGCGGGTTCATTCCAGGAATAAGACCCGGGAAGAATACGTCTGATTATATCGATGGTGTCCTCTCACGGTTGACCCTGGTTGGAGCGCTCTACCTTGCGGCTGTGGCCACTATGCCCGAGTTTATGATGACCGGGATTCGTGTGCAGAACCTTCCCCTTATCGGAAGTTTTCTGGACCAAAACCTGCCTCAATGGTTCACACAGGGAGCCGGCATCGATTTTTATTTTGGCGGCACATCCATACTTATTGTTGTGGGTGTGGCCATGGATACACTCCAGCAGGTAGAAGCACAGCTGGTCATGCGTCATTATGATGGTTTTATGCGTCGAGGGAGAATAAGAGGTCGGAGGGGATGAAGATCATTTTGCTCGGTGCTCCCGGTAGCGGGAAGGGAACTCAGGGAGATCTCGTGACCAAGAAGTACAGCTTCCCGAGGATCTCTACGGGTGACCTGTTGCGTGAAGCCGTAGCGCTGGGGACTCCACTGGGCAAGGAAGCCAAGGCGATCATGGAACGGGGTGACCTTGTCGCGGATGACCTGGTAGTGAAGATGGTCGAAGAGAGGATCACAAAACCCGACTGTGCAGAGGGATATATCCTAGATGGATTCCCCCGAACCATAAATCAAGCCCGGAAGCTGGAAAACATAGACAAAAATCACCAGGAAGTGGTGATCGAGATATATTTGCCCGACCAGGTCGTTATCGACAGGCTGAGCGCACGAAAGATCTGTTCAAACTGTGGCACGATATACAACTTGCTGGGCCATACACTAGAAGCAGAAAATATCTGCAATGTCTGTTCTGGAAAGCTCATCCGGAGGGATGATGACAAACTTGAGGTGATCCAGGCACGGCTGAAGGTTTATCATGAGCAAACAGAACCTCTTGTTGATTATTACAAGGCCAAAACAAATTATTTTCAGATCAACGGAGAGGGAACCATAGAAGAAATTTTTGCAAGGGTGTGTGAAGTTCTCGATAAGGCGATCGAAAAAGCGGAGAATTAGAGCAGAACAATGATCATCTACAAAAATGAGGAAGAGATTCGATCCATAAAGCGGAGTAATCAGATCGTGGCAAAAATTCTTTCGGAACTGGGTCTGATGATCATGCCAGGAATCCAGACAAAAGATCTGGATGAATATGCAGAGAGGAGAACCCGAGAAATGGACGCAGTGCCAGCCTTCAAAGGGTATCGCGGATATCCCGCCTCTCTGTGTACATCGATCAATGAGGCGATCGTTCATGGTATTCCTTCCTCCCGGACTCTCCGTTCCGGGGATATCATCAGCCTTGATTTTGGCGTCGTCTATGATGGCTTTTATGGAGATGCGGCTGTGACTTACCCTGTCGGAGAGATCACTCCCCGGGCAGAGAAACTCATTGCCACGGCAAGAAAATCCTTCACCATGGGCGTAGCGAAGCTCAAGGAGGGAAACAGGCTTTCGGATGTCTCATATGCCATCCAGAGCCATGTAGAGTCTCAAGGATTTTCAGTGATCCGCTCGTTTGTCGGTCATGGGATCGGATTCTCGCTGCATGAGGAGCCCCAAGTTCCGAATTTTGGATTGCCAGGCCGGGGGCCAAAACTGAGACCAGGAATTGTTTTAGCCATAGAGCCCATGATCGCCATCGGCAACTGGGAAGTGGAGATCCTTTCGGACAACTGGACAGCCGTTACCAAGGATAGGAGCCTTTCAGCACATTATGAACATACTGTTGCGCTCACTCAAAATGGAGTTGAGATCTTAAGCCTTCCAGAGGATGAAAATTACCACGAATATGTAAAGGAGTCTCGGCATGTCTAAAAACGATGTGATCGAAACCGAAGGCACAGTGCTCGAAACGCTTCCGAATGCCATGTTTCGTGTGGAGTTATCCAATAAACACAAGATCTTGGCCCATATTTCAGGAAGAATGCGCAAACACTTTATTCGGATTCTTCCTGGGGACAAAGTTTTGGTGGAGCTAACACCGTATGATTTGACCAAAGGGAGAATCACTTATCGATTCAAATAAAGGACAGGATAATGAAAGTTAGGGCCTCAGTTAAAAAGATGTGCCGAAATTGTCGGATCATCAAGAGAAAAGGGACACTCCGGGTCATATGCACAAACCCGAAGCATAAACAAAAACAAGGATAGATGAGGTAAAAATGGCTAGAATCGCTGGAATCACCCTTCCCCCAGAAAAAAGGATCGAAATTGGTTTGACCTATATCTATGGCATAGGCCGCTCGAAGTCGATCAAGATTCTCGAAACGGTAAAGATCGATATGGATAAAAAAGTCAAAGACTTGAGCGAAGAAGAAATCAATAAGATCCGCCAGATCATCGAAAAGCAAGAGAAGATTGAAGGAGACCTCCGCAAAGAGGTCAGCATGGATATAAAGCGGTTGATGGATATCAGCTCTTACAGAGGCATGCGCCACAAGAGAAGGCTTCCTGTGCGCGGACAGAGGACAAAAACGAATGCACGGACAAGAAAGGGCCCGACCGGGCGAACCATCAAGAAAAAATAGCGGGAGCGTCTAATGGCTAAACCGAAGAGAAAAGCAAAGAAGAAAAAGATCAGAAAGGATATCGGATTTGGTGTCGCTTACGTCCAATCGACGTTTAACAATACAATCATCACCATAACAGACCAGCAGGGGAACACACTCTGCTGGAAGAGTTCCGGTACCGCAGGCTTCAAAGGAGCTCGGAAAGGGACGCCTTTTGCGGCCCAATTGGCGGCCAAAGAGGTTGCGATCAACGCCAGAGAATTTGGCGTGAGATATGTAGATGTTAAGGTGAAAGGTCCTGGAGCCGGGAGAGAATCCGCGATAAGGGCTCTCAAGTCAGGAGGATTAGAGATAAAGTCCATCAGAGACGTAACACCCATACCTCACAACGGTTGTCGTGTGAGGAAACGGCGGAGAGTTTGAGGGAGGTTCCCCTAAGGAGTGAATGATGTCAATGGAGAGAAAATCGATATGTCGTTATTGCCGGGTAGAGAGGACAAAACTGTTCCTCAAAGGTAGCAAGTGTTTGACCGATAAATGCCCGGTCGAACGTAGACCTTATCCGCCAGGTGAACACGGGAGGATGAGACGAAGGATCCTCGGCTATGGCATCCAGCTGAGGGAAAAGCAAAAATTGAAAAGATACTATGCCATGTCTGAAAAACAATTCAAGTTGTTCTTCCAGAGAGCGGAACGGAAAAGAGGGATTACTGGAGAAATCCTTTTGTCCATGCTAGAGAGAAGACTGGATAATGTGGTTTATCTCATCGGATTTTCCCACTCCCGCTTCCATGCGCGGCAGATGATCACCCATGGTCATTTCAGCGTCAACGGAAGAAAAGTCACAGCACCTTCCATGTTGGTGACCAAAGGGGATGTCTTGGCTTTCAGGGAAAGATCGGCCGGTCACGAAGAATACAAGGCGATCGTCGAGTTCAATAAAAACAAAACAGTTCCGGGCTGGGTGGAAGTGGATAGGGATAACATGGCGGCAAAGGTTCTCTCGTTTCCCACTCGTGAGGATGTGTCGATGCCCATTGAAGAGCATCTTGTCGTGGAGCTTTACTCCAGATAGAAATCCCAGAGACTCCCGAGGGCTCGAGACCGTAAATGTCTTTAGTCTTTATGGGTGAGTCAGGGAAATGGAACCAGGTTAGGAGGACAAATGATAGAAACAGGTTTTCAGAGACCGAGGTATTTGGAATGTGATTATGAAACCTTAACAGAAAAATACGGCAAGTTTACAGCGCAGCCTTTTGAAAGAGGTTTTGGTGTCACGATCGGGAATTCGTTGCGGAGGATTCTTCTGTCTTCCGTCTCGGGTGCGGCCATCACGAACGTCCGCATCCAGACTGTTCTCCATGAATTTTCGACACTTCCGGGTGTCGTTGAAGATGTGACAGATATCAATTTGAATCTTAAAAGCATCCCTTTGAAGCTGGCAGGCCAAGAACCAAAAACGATGACCCTGAAGAAAAAGGGGCCAGCTGAGATTAATGCTTCGGATATCGAACATGATTCTGATATAGAGATCCTCAACACCGACATCCATATCGCGTCCTTGGATAAGGATGGAAACTTGGATATCGAGATGATTGTGGAGAACAACAGAGGGTATATTCCTGCCGATTTGAACTATAACGACGAATTGAGTGTTGATTTTATCCCGTTGGATTCCTCTCACTCCCCGATCCTTAAGGTGAATTATCGGGTCGACCCTGCTCGGGTGGGCAAAAAGATCGACTATGAGAAACTCACTCTAGAGATCTGGACAACGGGGGCCAAAACTCCTCAAGATGCTCTCTCCCAAGCCGCGAAGATCTTGAGAAACCATTTAATCATTTTCTTGAATATCGTGGATGAGCCAGCAGAGCTAGAGGCAGCCCCTGCAAAGAAAGAGATCCCGTATTTCTCTCAGATAGATATCCTGTCTAAGTCGATCGACCATCTGGAGCTTTCAGTACGATCAAACAACTGCCTCCGTTCGGCGGGCATCGAGAAGATTTATAAACTCGTACAGAAAACAGAGGATGAGCTTTTGAAGACAAAGAACTTCGGCCGGAAGTCGCTTTCTGAGATCAAGGAAACCCTTCAAGAATTGGGCTTGGGTTTGAACTTGGAGCTTCATCCAAAGTTGGTCGAGAAGATCGAAGGAGCTCCAAAACCTGAAGAGGGGAGAGGAGAAGGAGTCTTGGAATGAGGCATCAGGTCAGTGGAACAAAGCTAGGAAGAAACTCCTCGCAGAGAAAGGCCTTGCTCAGAAGTCTTGTGACCTCTTTTGTCGAGAAGGAGCGGATCAGGACAACGCTTGCTAAAGCAAAAGCGACACGGCCGATCGCGGAGAAGATGATCACTCTTGCCAAAACAAACACTCTACACACACGGCGGCGGGCCCTGCAGTACATCTACAAGAAGGATGCGGTCAAAAAACTCTTTGAGGATATCGGCCCCCGTTTCTCGGAGAGGCCGGGCGGATACACGAGGATCATCAAGCTGGGCCCCCGTGCCGGAGACGGGGCGGAAATGGCGATCCTAGAGCTCGTAGGCACAGAATTCAAGAAAAAAGAAAAGAAAAAAGAGAGCCTGAAAGAGAAGGCTAAATCCTCATCAGCCAAAAAATAATCTGAATTATTCATAAAAA
>WTAW01000153.1 GCA_013139435.1 Candidatus Aminicenantota bacterium
ATCCATTAGTTATTTTTATTGATATCAATCAATTGAAGATAAGTTCTGTAAGCTATTGCGAAAATTAGAAATATTAAATGCAACACCCCACACATGGAGGCATATGTTATGGGATTTGGAATGCCGAAGGGGGGACTCGAACCCCCACGAGCTAAACGCTCACATGGCCCTCAACCATGCGTGTCTACCAAATTCCACCACTTCGGCAAAATGGCGGGGGCGTATGAAACTATCCCGAACAAAAACATAATTTATATAGCTATTAATTCTTACTCTGTTCCGGAGGCTTCTTTTCTGTCTCTGCGGTTTTTTTCTCTTCGCCAGGTTGCGTTGCATCTGGTTTGGCTACTGGTTCTTCAGCCTCTTTCTTGACTTCTGTTGTGGCTGCGGGTGTTTCCTGCACGGGTGATTCTTCACCGCTCAAGACTGATCGAGTGGTGCTTTTACTTGATAGTATCCATAGCCCTAACGATGTGATCATAAAGAGGACTGCACTGATCGTTGTGAGCTTAGTGAGAAGAGTAGCCACACCTCGAGGTCCGAACACAGATTGGCTTCCCATCCCGCCAAAAGCTCCTGCCAGATCTGCCGCTTTCCCGGATTGCAGCAACACAGCTAAAATCAGTATGACACAGACAATAACATGGAGTATCGTGATTAAAACGCTCATTTTTCTTTATACGCCTTTATCGCTTCTTTTGCTATCTCTATGAAAGATTCAGCTTTCAGCGACGCTCCTCCAACAAGAGCGCCGTTAATGTCTTTTTCTTTCAGCAGAGAAAAAGTATTAGCGGGTTTGACCGACCCGCCGTACAGGATTATAGCACAGGAGCCTGTTTCGTTTCCATACTTTTCTGACAGCTCATTCCTGATGAAACCGTGGACTTCTTGGGCTTGTTCCGGGGTAGCCGTCAGTCCTGTTCCTATGGCCCATATAGGCTCATAGGCAATAATGATCTTTTGGACGGTGTCCTCATTAAAACCCTCAAGGCCTTCAGATATCTGGGTCTGCACTTTGTGTATGGTTTCGCCCTTCTCCCTCTCTTCCAGGGATTCTCCTATGCAAAAAATCGGCGTCAGATCGTGAGATAGCGCTGCCTTGATCCTCTTTTTGACGGTTGCGTTGGTCTCTCCAAAATACTGACGCCTCTCAGAGTGTCCGATAATCACATATGTACATCCCACATCTTTGAGCATGAGGGCAGATATCTCTCCTGTGTATGCCCCTTGTTCTTCCCAGTAAACATTCTGTCCGCCTATCTGGATGGAGCTGCCCTGAAGCGTGATATGGACATCACACAGGGCTGTGAATGGAGGGATCACAACCATCTGCGCTTCTTCGAATTCGTGGTTTATTTCCTGCAGCGTACTTACGAGTTCGACAGCTTCTGAGCTTGTCAAAAATAATTTCCAGTTTCCCGCAATAAATGGTTTTTGATTAGTCATTGTCATTGTTGTTCTCCGATAATGCTTCAAGTCCAGGCAGGGTTTCATTGGCGATATACTCCAAGGAAGCGCCCCCTCCTGTGGAAATATGGGATATTCTATCACTCACACCGGCTTCGGTGACAGCGGCAACTAAGTCTCCTCCGCCAATGATGCTCAAAGCGCTTGAATCGGCCACAGCTTCAGCGATCTTCATGGTTCCTTGAGAAAATTCCTCAATTTCAAAAACACCCATGGGGCCGTTCCACATGATGGTTTTTGCCTGTGCGATAACAGCTCCATATGCCTGAATGGTTTTTGGACCGATATCCAGCCCCATCATATCGGATGGGATCGGAAAATCATCCACAGTCTTCGTTTCTTTTCCTGGGGCAATCTCGGTGGCCACGATGTGGTCGAGAGGGAGCTGAAAATTGGTGTTGTTGTCTTTTGCTTTATTTAGGATCTTGAGTGCCAGGTCTTTTTTGTCCTCTTCTACGAGCGAACGGCCTACGTCATAACCCAAAGCAGCAAAAAAGGTGTAGGCCATGGCTCCACCGATCAGGATATTGTCCGATTTGTTAAGGAGGTTTTCCAGGATCGGGATCTTATCTGAGACTTTAGCTCCTCCGACGATTGCGGTGTAGGGTTTTTGTGGAGAGTACAAAGCAAAATTGAGGTATTCGAGCTCTTCGGTTACAAGAAGACCCGCCGCAGATTTTTTCACGTATAGGGGGATTCCGACGATCGATGCATGCACCCTGTGGCATGCGCCGAAAGCATCATTGACAAAATAATCTATGCCTTCTGCCAAATTCTGGGCGAACTCAGGATCGTTATTATTTTCTCCCTCATAAAACCTGAGGTTTTCAAGAAACAAAACCTGTCGAACTCTGAGATTTTCCTTGAGTGTGTCCACATCTTTGCCTATGACGTCTGGAGCCAAGATAACATCTTCCGTAATCAATTCGACCAGTCTTTGGGCCACGGGTTTCATGCTAAGCTTGGAATTGAACTGGCCCTTAGGGCGCCCTAGATGAGATGCCATGACAACCTTTGTTTTCTGCTCAAGGAGATAGTTCAGAGTGGGAAGTGCGGCCCTGATACGCGTGTCATCACAGATCTGTCCCTCTTCATCTAAGAAGACATTAAAATCCACACGTAAAAATACGGTTTTACCCTCTAGATCAAGATCTTTGAGAAGGAGCATCAGATTCTTACGCTAAATGAACTTCACGAGGTCTTTGAGCCGGCAGGAGTAG
>WTAW01000382.1 GCA_013139435.1 Candidatus Aminicenantota bacterium
AAACGGAGGGGACAAATGTAAACCCGCCTTTTGATGCGGCATTCTCAGCGCGATTCTTTTCCCACTCTGCAAAAACGTCCTTTTTTTCCTTTTCCTTGTCTTCTTCCGCCCTGATCTCATCCACTATCTCTTCGGCGGCATCTTTAACGGCCGCTTCGGGAAAATAGATATTCATGGTCACACAGGAAAAGATGACAAAAAGTGAACACACATAAAGCATGGACAATGATTTTCTTTTTCTCAATTTATACCATCCTGATAATTTTTTTTAATTATATCAGAAACCTACTGCTTCCGTCACTGAGATTCATGGGATTGTAAGCATCCTTATTTCCGTGATGACATGAAAACATATTGCGTTATTGAGTGTTCCAATTGTGTGATGGAGAAAACCGTGTGAAGGGCTGAACGGGCATGGTACATCTCCCAAGGGGAGATGTGAGGGAAGCCCGGAACCGAGCGAAGTTTCCTCGCTGGGGAAACTGAGAGTGTTTTCGAAATCACCAATTGGAGCACTCGGGACATCATTCATCACGGTTTTAGGGATACTTCCCGTGGGATTGATGAATTCTTTTGATCCGACTGACCATATCCTTAAAGCTTATTTGATTTTGAGGTTTTCTGTTTATCACACTGATTCCAAAAATCCAAGCGTTCTTGACCAGATACTCGGTTCTGTCCTCTTTTATTGTCCCCTGCAAAGTAAAAACATCATTCTTCAGCGAACAAAAGATACCAATTTTGCTATACCTGAACTCAGAGATGAAACGGGATAACAACTTTGCCGAGCTCATCGATGTTGTTCCTCCTGTGCCCAGAATTTCCAGGTCTTTTATGGCAGCTGTACTGAACTTCTGGGGAATACCTTTTCTCTTTTCTGATTCCAAACTGAGGGAAAAACTTTCAGGTTGTCCGTAGGAAATCGCCAAGTTTTTGATCTCCCCTTTTATAATGCCTGTCACACGTCCGTAAGGAGTAGAGTTTGTCAATTTCTCAAGATTCAATCCAGAGAAGTAAATATCGCAGGTAATTGTCCTATTTTGTGAAAATGGCTTTTTTAATCCGAAATCATGGATCGAGATTTCTCCGTCAAAGGCATGGATATAGCCATGTCCATGAGTGGATATTCTATCTGGGCGGATTTCTACCTGCGGAAAATCCGCTCCTGCTGTCCCGGCGAATTTAAAAAGCTCAGACTTTAGGGGTATACGGGACAAATCCAAGCTGTCCAATGTGAAGGAGCTCGAACCGCTGATATTTGAAAAACCACGTGCTAAGGAAATGATCGTTTCACCAAAAATAGCCTGTCCTCCAAAAACATCCAACGTCACAGGCTGCAGGTGGAACTCATTCGCCTTGGAAGTGATTTCCAGGTAAAGAGGGTTTGACAAAAAAGTGGAGAGATTAAAAGTATCGACAGAAAAGAAGCCTCTTTCCGAAAAATTCGAGCCATTATCCTGGCTCAAAATATTTTTATTCTGGTAATAAAAAGGAATCCTGGCATTGATTCCCCGGAGGGAAATTGCCTGATTTTTCCTGAAAAAATTTCCATTGTCGATCTTGAACCAGCCCTGTAAACACAAAAAGTCCCCGGATTTCTCCAGATGGAACTCTGATAAGGCTTTGCCTTCCAGAAAAACGGCACTATCTTTAGAATCTTCATAACGGGAGAGAAAGGTATAGAGACTCTGGAGATTTGATGAAGACGCCGTCGCATCGACATTCATCTGGAATTGGGGACCAGGACTTAAAGAACCATGAACGGTGACTCTACCCAAAGTGGGAAGAATTACATCTGCAGTCAAATCGGGAAAACGTTTGCTGTCAGCTTCATACAGGCCGCTGATCTTTACTGAAAGCGGATTTTTGCCCCAGTCGATGTAATAGTCGTCCCACAAAGATTCTCCCCTCTCAAGATGAAACTCCAGAGAAAAGGACACTCGATCGTGGTACGGACTATAAGTGTTGCGTAGAACTATTCGTGGAGCGAGTGATTCTCCGGCAATCGTGAATGAGGGATTGTGAAATTGCATATCGGCAAGCTCGATTTTGCTGTTAATTGTCCACAACTCTTCCGCATGCGGCTTTCTGACACTCATCTCTAAATCGAAAGAAGCCTCGGGCTTCCACTGTGAGATATTCTGCGGAAGAAACTGAGAAAAGACAGAAGATAGGGATGTGAAGTCGAGTTCTGAGCTCTTTAGATGAAAACGCCTTTCACCAGCAGGCTTCAAGGACAGATCTGCTGTGAATGATAGAGGCGGTAATGAGGGGATTCGGATTTCGAGATGATCACAGGCGAGCCGACTTTGTTTTGGATCATAAGACCCTTCTCCTTCGAATCGGACCTGGTCGAAGCCGATCTCTTCGTTCCCCAACGTGTATTTCAACATGTTCATTTCACCGCGAAAGCTGGGGATTTTTACGCGAAAGTTTTTTTTAACACTAACGGGAAAACTTAAAGACAAATTTTGAATACGAAGTTTTTCCCATTCGAGATTTCCCTTTGATATTTGCAGAAGACCGGACACATCCGGATGGCCAGGATTTCCCTCGAAATGAAGCACCCCGGCCAGGTTGCTTGTCATGGAAAG
>WTAW01000324.1 GCA_013139435.1 Candidatus Aminicenantota bacterium
AAAGCATTCAACCTTACCGCAAGGATGTCTTGGCCAAGCTCTATGGGGGCGATTACACACGGAAGATGAAACTCTTGGAAAAGCAAAAATCCGGGAAAAAGCGGATGAAAAAAGTGGGCCTAATAGAGATCCCTCAGGAAGCCTTTCTTGCT
Organism: Candidatus Aminicenantota bacterium; assembly: GCA_013139435.1. Taxonomy (GTDB): domain Bacteria; phylum Acidobacteriota; class Aminicenantia; order Aminicenantales; family Aminicenantaceae; genus WTAW01. Next base: position 153 of record WTAW01000324.1, read on the forward strand.
CTACTTAAAATAAAATAGCCTATTCATAAAAAATGTCGATACTCACTATAACAATTCCATTTTTGGGATTTTCTTTTTGTTCAATCATAATATTATCAGGATTATTCCACATCGAGTGCCCTCTTTTCATAATCGACATTTTTTACCCTTCGGGCGAGCCGATCTCACTGCATCTGCTTCGTTGCGGCCCATTCGAAGTGGACGACCACGTCTTCATAGGCCAACGCCTCGCATCTGCAGCAACCTCAGCTCGTGAATAGCAATTTTTACTTGAGGATTATATTGGATTACAATTGGATTTTGATTAAGGATGTGGTAGAAGTGATATAATCTACATTATTCATAAAGAATATCGGCAGTATTATCGAATAAATCAAGCGATTGGGAGCAGACGTGACAGATAAGCCGGTCGAGAAGGTCATCAAGAATGCCATAAAATTACTCAGGGAGATCTATCCCCAGAGCACCTACCTGTATTTCCCTCTTCTTTCTACAGCGCTCATCTGGGCAGTGCGAAGGCCCAAAGAGTGGGAAGAGAGCATTCTTTCCTGGCAGGTCTGGCCCGACCCTGATTACATCGAAGCAAAACCGAACGACTTTGTCCTGGAATTTTTTTCCAGTCGTCCCTTACTTCAGAACGCCTACTCTGAAGAAATTCAGCACAAAGATTGGAAGGCTCTGAGGACCGCGTTTATTCGGCTGTATCCCATTTTTGGCCTTGAAGATCCATTTCTATCGGCTCTTTTCAGGGAGGAGATCGAGGCCAAAAATTTCTCCAAGATCGTCCTCGAATTCGATACAAGAGTCGAGCAGGCCAAAAGGGATATCCGGGCTCTTAAGGAGGACCACAGGCTTCTCGCAGGATTGAGAGCTTTTGCCGAAGAGCTGGCTTCTCTCGGCACTACTTTTCTTGTCGAGAGTGAAGTTCAGAGGTCACTCCAAGACATTTTAGAAGATCAACTCAAAGGAACGGATGAACAATAAGATTCTTTTCTGTATGCGGATTGGTTTGATCGGCGCCCTCCTTTTTTCCATCTCTGCCTGTACTTCTCATTTGAAAGAGGCGAAACTCTATTATACTCAGGGGGAAGATTATGCCCGTGTCTACGATACGCAGAAAGCCACCGCCTCTTTTAAACGGGCCAGAGAGGAAGCTGAGAACCAGGTGAAAAAAGACCCCTCAGCACAAGCCTACATGATCAAGGGCTTGGCTGAGTTGAATCTGGATCTCTGGGAAGAGGCTAAGGATAGCTTTCTCAAGGCCAACGCTTTTGGATTCGAAAAGGGAGAAGAGTGGGCTTCTCAACTCTCGCTTTACGGATTAGCCTCTACCCTCCGGGAGATGGGGCTCGAAGAGTCTGCTTCGGATATTTTTCAGTCTCTGCTTGACAGGTCAAAGGTCAAGCCGGTCAGACTTTTGGCTGCTCAAAACCATGTCGAAATCGAACTGAACAGAGCTTTGGGCGTAGAAACCTCTGACAGAGAAAAACATCTGAAGGCTCTTCTCAAGACGACCGATAAGCTCATCACCAAAGACCTTGGTTGTGGATATTATCACTATCTCCAATCACAGGTCCTGGCACATCTCCAAGAATTCAGGAAGAGCTTTGAGAGAGCTGTCATGGCCAGGGAGCTCGGGCTTCCCACCGAACAAATTTTCCGTGATAATGATAACCAGATTGTCTACTGTTACCAAGAATTGAAAAAACTATTACAACCAGAACAATGGGTTTCCTTCGAGACGATCTATCTTGATTGGGTGAAAAGATGGGGCTGGAAGGGGCCCGAAACGCCAACCTGGCAAATGAGGTGAAACATGCTGCCGACGATCAAATGGGACAATGGCAAGGTCATCATGATTGACCAGAGGAAATTACCCGGAGAAGAGGTGTATGTGGAGTGCACGGATTATAATCAGATGGCAGAAGCCATTGAAACCATGGTCATCCGGGGTGCTCCGGCTATAGGCGTGGCAGCCGCTTATGGAGTGGCTCTCGGCATATTGGGGCTCGATGAGAAGGACAACCTGGAAGAGCGGTTTGACCAGATCTACCGTCGGCTGGAGAGAACTCGTCCCACCGCCCGGAACCTCTTTTGGGCCCTGGAGAGGATGAAAAGGGCCTTTTTCAGAGAGCGAGATCAGGACTTGAAGAAGCTTCAAAAGGTCATGCTCCAGGAAGCCCTGGATATAGAGATGGAAGATGTGGAGACCAACAGACGGATCGGAGAATGGGGGAAGACTTTGGTCAAAGACGGCCAAACGATCCTTACGCACTGCAATGCCGGGACCCTTGCAACTGCGGGTTACGGGACCGCCCTCGGTGTGATTCGTGCAGCCTTTGAGGAGGGCAAAAAGATCCAGGTTTACGCCGATGAAACACGGCCCTTCCTGCAGGGTGCACGATTGACTTGTTGGGAATTGGAGAAGGACAGCATCCCTGTAGTGTTGATCGCAGACAACATGGCCGGCTATTTGATGAAAAAGGGCGAAGTTTCTCTCGTGATTACTGGCGCTGACAGGATCGCTTTGAACGGAGATACGGCCAACAAGATCGGCACCTACACTGTGGCCATTTTGGCGCGGGAGCACAACCTTCCCTTTTATGTGGCCGCTCCGATGAGCACTATAGATTTCGCTCTCAGAGATGGCAACCAGATACCGATCGAGGAGAGAGACCCCAATGAGATCAAGT
>WTAW01000318.1 GCA_013139435.1 Candidatus Aminicenantota bacterium
TACGATTTAGAATTCCCAATAATTGATCTCGAGAAAGCATGAATTTCCAATGTTTGCCATATTGTTTGTAGTCTTTGGGATTTAGAGCTAGATCCAGCCTGAGCTTGACATAATCGATAATATCAAAGCCGAGGCCATCGATATTCATGAGGCAATACTCGGCAAATGGTAGATGAGCTAATTCAAACAGAGTTAGAAGCTCATCGTTGAGTTTTCCTTTTTTGAGGAGTTTGACGATTTTTTCTTTGGTGAGATGAGCGAGGCTGATCTCGATGTAGCACTTGTTTTGGTGTGAGTGAAAGCCGAAGGTTAGGCCTGTGAGGCATTTGTATTGGGCGGTGAAATTTCTGTTGTTCCAGAAAGTGGGAATTTTGGATATAGAATTCCACATTGACCGGGCGAAAGAGTCTTTTGCAGCCTGATAAGCAGCTTGGGATGCAGCGTCATGGGATGTTTTGTATGATTTTTCGTGAGAGGCGGCTTTATATGAGGCGACCGCACTCGTTTCTTGGGATGAGGTTACTTTTTGTACTGACATTTTGTCCCCTGTAGTTAAGTCGGAGTATTGTTAGGGGGGAGGAGATTTTGTGAGGGCATTGTCTAGATTGCATGGAAAAGAGAGATTTTCTTCAAAAAAATGAAACTATTTTCAATCTAAAGTGACGATCTTCGACCCGAAGACAGAGACGACGGCGCTATTTCCGATCATGGTGCCGATTTCAGAGTGGACATGGCCATGGTAGACATAGCGGGGCTGTTTCTCCTTGACATAGCGGAGGAGTGCTTCGCTCCCAATGTGAGCATAATCAGCCTTGTCCGTTTGCCCATAGAGCGGCGCATGACAGATAAAGATATCCACATAGGGAAATTTGCTGAGCGGTTCTGTTGCTCCGAGATCATTCCATTCGTAATCGATTATTCTTTAGTTAACCTCACTGCCAACTTGTGTAGATCCGAATTGGCCAGTGCAAACACTTTCTTTTTTACAACACGAGAATAATATTCCCTCTCTGTTTTTGTCAGTTTTTCCCCTTTGAGTTTCTTTAAAAACAATTCCTTTTGCTTTTTTGAAAAAACTTGAGACATTGCGTGCTCAAGCTCAAATTCATCTTGTTTATCAGAGTATTCTATTAAATCGATCTCAGCACGCCTGAAGTAGTTCTTAAAAGTGTTTATCATCCGCGCAGAAGACAATCCCCTGTCAATAAGGTTTAGATCTTTTTTATCTCTAAAGGCCTTTACGTATTCTGCATGTAGATCTCTATTGAAATATTCGGATTGAACTAACCTATCCACAAAAACAAACTCAAGTTCCAAATAACGATAGAGGGCCAACGACATGCCGACAAGATTTCGAAAATCTTCGCGTTCTTTCATATCTTCTAAGTGACTCAATATCTGGTCATAGGAAAATTGATTAATCTCCAGACTGTGGGCGAGCATCACAGGAAATCCCTCCCACAGACGGAGGTCATGGCTCCGTACAACTTCAGCCAGAGTTTGATTGACATCGAGAACCTCTTCTGTCTCGAGCAAGGGATATCCCAGCTTCTTCACTTTATTTAATAATGCTCGCCGATTCATTTTATAATGTTTTTGTCCTTTAAGAGATCTAAGAAAAATTCAAAATTCTTTTTATTTTTTTCATCAAAAATGTCATAGGACGATGTGTCGTAAAATCTAGATTTTAAACGTTCGAGGTCAATTTCATCCGATTTTTCTCGGATTATTGCAAAGCAATCCTCTCTATCCACTGGAGTGAATCGAAACAGCTTAGAAATGATTAAATCATAATAGTTGAGAATTCCCAGATAAATCGATGAAAATTCCTTAAAGAGTATATGATTCCCTTTGTCTAAAGGGGATTCCAGCAATTCTGTGGTGAATATGGTATTGCCGGCAAATAGATCGAACCGAAAGCCACGATCTTTCTGCCACCCTGTACCAGTTTTTTGTTCATAGCCTAAATCAATTAAAGTTTTTTCAAGATATTTATACTCATCCGGCTCGGGAATCATCAAATCGACATCAATTGTTGATTCCTTCAAATTGAGGAGCGTTAATGCGGTTCCTCCACATGCAATCATATGGATTTTCCTTTTTAAGTATCTATTCCATATAGAAAGAGTGTGTATAAGCTCGGATTTGTCGATTGTTTGTATTTTTTTGTACATTTTATTGTATTTATTCAATCAATATATTGTATATATTTATACAATTTCCAAGCAGAGTTGTCAACATATTTTTTAAAAGAATCGTATGATCCTGAGTTTTGGGAACCGGTTACACTACAAGCTGCAGTAGATGGAATTCCTCCTGAGGAAGAACTGTGGGATACCGTGATCGTGGATGAAGGACAGGATATGGGAGAGAACCAATGGCTTCTAATCCAAGGATGTGCGAAGGAGAACAGGCGTATCTGGATCTTTTATGACAGTAGTCAGGCATACTGGATAGAAAGGAATATCCCCGAAGAACTTGAAAAAAGATGTTCTAAATTTCTGCTAGAGAAACCATATCGATGTCCGGAGGAGATCCAGGCAATGGCTGATGCATACTGTGGAAAAGAGCT
>WTAW01000165.1 GCA_013139435.1 Candidatus Aminicenantota bacterium
CTGCGAACAGGTCCTCTAGCGAAGTTTGACTCTTGACAAAATGCCTGACTTGATGTCCTCCAGCATCCGCCACACGAAAAATCTCTTGGGGGCTTTCTCCTGGAGGCATGTATACTTTAAGCATTCCATCCTCTGTTTATTCGACGCGCCACTCCATTGCCCTGAGCGTATTGACGAAACGTTCCGTCTCACCCTTGACTTTTAGCTCATAAAGACTGTAATCGAGTTGTTTCAAGGCCTGAAGATCGCCTTGATTAGCCACCTTCCCTTTGTTTAGAATCAACACATAAGAGCACACGGCCTCAATGTCAGAGAGGATATGAGAAGACATCAACACCTGAATATCCTTCTTGGATGAAATATCCATGAGGAGCTCCAGAATCTCTTGTCGTCCATGCGGGTCTAAACCGCTTGTGGGCTCATCGAGGAAGATGAGTTTGGGATCATGAACGAGAGCTTGGGCCAGCTTGAGGCGTTGTCTCATACCGCTGGAATAAGTCTCCAAATTGCGGTATCGGCTCTCCTCGAGCCCGACATAAAAAAGGACCTCGTGTGCACGCTTCATGGCTTCTTGACGAGGCATTCCAGACAACTCTCCTAGATATGATGTAAACGCTACAGCATCGATGTGAGTGATCAAACAATCGTCTTCGGGCATATAGCCCACATAGCGCCGGATCATCTTCTGTTGTGTCTTTATATCATAACCGAGAACGCGACCCTCTCCCCTCTCTGGTTTGAGGAAACCCAGGAGGATGCGGAGGAGTGTGCTTTTTCCCGCTCCGTTAGGTCCCAAGAGACCGATGGCTCCTGGCGGCAGGGAAAGATCCACTCCCTCTAGGGCTTTGAGCTTTCCGTAGCTGAAATGCAGATCCTTTATCTCAACGCTCATTCTTTTCTATTTCATAAAAATCATTTATTAATTGATACGATTATTCGCCTCAAAAAGTTCAACGGCAGGTGTCCCATCTCCCAACACCAAAGCGCGGTAGGCCTTTTCCACGCGGTCCCAATTCTCTTCCCTGTCCAACGCCCAAAACCGTCCCATCACAGTGACCACTCTTCCTGTTGACAGAGACTGGCACTTTTTCTCAACCTTATCTACATATATTGAGCCGCTCTCCGGCCTCTCTCCTCTTCTTCCGATCAGAGAGTGTACATACACTTCCCTTACGCCCAAATCCTTGGCCATCTGGAGGAGCGCAAAAAGATGGTCGATCGTTCCATGCGAGCTGTAAAAAGAGACGATCCCCAGAAGATGAAGGGCACGATTTTTATCCTTGGCGTTCTGCATGGCCCATCGAAATGCGGGATTTTGGAAAAAACTTCCATCCTCGATGGATTTATCGATTCTAACTCTGTCGAGCAGAATGCGTCTCCCGGCTCCCAGATGGAGATGCCCGGCTTCAGAATTTCCCACAGTATTTGCAGGCATGCCAACAGCTTCACCGGAGGCTTCGAGTATAGAATGAGGAAACTGTATCCAGTACCTATCAAAATTCGGGGTGTTGGCTTCCTCGATCAAATTGCCGAATGTGTCTCTATTCATCCCCCATCCATCAAGAATGAGGAAAAGGAGCTTCTTATTCTCGTTATTGCTAATGGATGATGATTCGATCAGAGATCGGCCAGTCATTTCAATCGGTTTTTCCAGTCCCAATAACTCGAGCAGAGTGGGCGCAACATCGCTCAATTCCCCATGCTCCCTCAAATCCAAGCTCTCAGGGTTTTCCTGACGAAAATCCGCGAGAATAAACGGGACAGGATTTTTGGTATGGCCTGTGTTGACTGTTCCGTCCGCATACTGCCATTCCTCAACTGTGCCATGGTCTGCAGTCACAACGACCGTTACACCCCGTGTTCGGCACTCTTCCACAAGCCGTGCAAATTGCTGATCCACGACCTCCACAGCTCTCAGCACCGCACTCTTGTCCTCGATGTGGCCCAATACATCCACATTGGCAAGATTTCCCACGACAACATGGACAGATGGATCATCAAGCTGAGTTATTATGGACTCAGTGACTTGTGCAGCACTCATCTCAGGAGTGAGAGCATACGAATCAACTCCTTCTGGTGATGGGACGAGGATCCTCTTCTCCCCGGGAAAGGGTTTTTCATTTTTGCCGTTCATGAAATAACCTACATGAATCGCCTTTTCGGATTCAGCGACCTTAACGAGGGACAATCCCTTCTTGGTCACAACCTCTGCAAAAGTATTTTTTACCTCTCCCTCTGGCGGGAATGCGACTCGCACAGCCAGTGAAGATGCATACTCGATCATAGTCACAAAATCCAGGTCCAAATCTCCCTCGACACCAAATTTATCAAAATCTTTTTCGGTGAGACTCTCCGTGATCTGTATTTCCCTCTCTCCACGGATGTCGTAAAAAATGACAGAATCTCCTCTTTGAATTCGACCTATGCGTTTTCGAGAGGAATCAACCACAACAATGGGTTCCAATTCTTCATCCTCTTGGCCAAATCGATACGCCTCTTTAATGGCTTCGACCAGGGATGAATCCTTACTCTCAGTTTTTGCCTTGCTCATCTAGGCTCCTCGACATAAGCCCTTACTATAGATACCAACACATTTGATGTCAACCATCTGAATTATTCATAAAAAATGTCGATTCTTATTACAACTAAACCAATTTCAATAATTTACTTTGTTCATTCATCTTGCCAATTTGATAATTCTGTCCTCAACATCCCTATAATTCATAATCGACATTTTTTACCCTTCGGGCGAGCCGATCTCACTACAAAGCCTTCGTTGTAGCCCACTTGCGGTAGTTCACTACAGCTTCGTGGGCCACTCCCTCAACCTTTATGTAAGGGTGGGGTGGGTTGGCCTCGACTCGTGAATAATCCAGACTATAATTAATAGTGAGAAATTAAGAGCGCGATATTCGTTCCTATAGAGAAC
>WTAW01000271.1 GCA_013139435.1 Candidatus Aminicenantota bacterium
AGAGACAGAAAAAATGTTCGGTAACATAGGTTTTCCTGAACTACTCGCCATCCTTACGATAGCACTCCTTATCTTTGGGCCGAAGAAACTCCCGGAGATCGGGCGTTCCATAGGAAAGGCCATGAGAGAATTCCGCAGGACCTCTGATGAGATCAAAGAAAAGATCGAGGAGGAAATCCAGGCCGAGGAGTTTAAAAACATCAAAGAAGAGGTCGACAAGGATATCAAAGATTTTCAAGATGGTGTCAAAACAGATATAGCCGACGAGATCTATAAGGACGTTGACAAGGATGACGAAGGGGAAAAAGTCACCTGACGGGATGACCTTTCTTGAACATCTCGAAGATCTCAGAAAAAGGATCTTTTGGTCTTTTGCCGTTCTGATCGGCGCAGTGATCCCTGCATGGTTCTTCAGCAAAGATCTCTATAACATCCTTGCCCAACCTGTCACTCAATTCTTGCCGGAAGGGAAAAAACTGGCCTTTACATCGCTGACCGCTCCCTTCATGTTGTACATCAAAGTTTCCTTTCTGGCTGCAATATTTTTCACTTCCCCGTTCATTTTTTTCCAGCTATGGATGTTTATTGCTCCTGGCCTCTATCAAAGAGAAAAAAAATATGTCATTCCCTTTGTCCTGTTCACATCCTTCTTTTTTATGGGCGGTGCTCTTTTTGCCTACCTTGTTGTTTTCCCCTTTGCCTGCAATTTTTTTCTCGGTATGGGAGCTGAATTCGACCCTGTTATCACGGTCGACCAGTATTTTGGTCTGGCGCTTCGTGTAATTCTGGGAATTGCACTGGTTTTTGAGATGCCCACGCTCGCCTTTTTTCTCTCCAAGATGGGCCTCATCACAGCAAAGATGATGATCAAACACTTCAAATACGCCGTGCTCGCGGTCTTTATCATCGCAGCCATCATCACTCCTACCCCTGATATGGTCACCCAGAGTATCATCGCAGTGCCCATGCTCGGTCTGTATGGCATAAGTATTTTGATCGCACTCCTTGTGGGAAAAGATAAAGAAAAAAGAAGAGCCAAAAACGAGGACAACACAGCCGGATAAGATGGCAAAGAGAGAAAGCATCTGATCAGAGTACTGCCAAAAATTTTTAAAAAATGAACCGCGCACATAACCTCATCGGACTCACAGGGACAAACGGTTCAGGAAAGGGGGAAGCCGCTGCCTTTTTCAAGACACACGGCTATAGCTATTTCTCATTATCCGATATCATCCGCGATGAACTGATTCAGGAACACCGGGCAATCACAAGAGATCACCTGATTCAAAAGGGAAATCAATTAAGGGAAAAATACGGCGCGGATATCCTTGCCCGCCGAGTGATGGATCAGGTCACGGGAAAAGCTGCCATCGACAGCATCAGGAATCTCCAGGAGATCCAGTATCTCAGGAAACAGGAGAGTTTTATCCTTCTTGCCATTGATGCCCCGGTCGAGATAAGATACACAAGAGTGATACAAAGAGGCCGGAACGAATCCGCATCCACACTCCAGGAATTCATCGCCAAAGAAGAGGAAGAGATGACTCAAAAGGAAAAGGGCCAGCAACTCGAGGCTTGTATGCGTATGGCTGATTATCGGGTGACAAACGAAAGCTCCCTCGCAGATTTTTATAAAAAACTGGAGAAGTTCCTATGACTCCCAAGAGAAAATCCAAGCATGAATACTATCTGGGAATCGCCAAGGAAGTTGCCCGGAGAAGCACGTGCTTCCGCCGTTCGATCGGGGCAATCATCATCCGGGACGACCAGATCATTTCTACGGGATACGTAGGGGCCCCGAGAAAAACCAAGGACAGTTTCGAGCACGGCTCCTGTTTGAGGGACAAGCTGAACATTCCCCACGGCCAGAGGTATGAACTGTGCCGGAGCGTACATGCTGAACAAAACGCCATCATCAACGCTGCCCGTGCAGGAGTGAGTCTTCTCGGTGGGGACATGTATATTTACGGCAAGGCTTGCGGAGAGGAAAAGCCTATCGATGCGTTCCCTTGTTTTATCTGTAAAAAGATGATCATCAACGCCGGGATCGACAGAGTCATCTGCTCAACCGCAGACGGCAAAATGGAGATCTTCCGCATTGCAGATTGGATCAAAGATTGGCAAGAAGGCGATATTATTGACGACGAACACCAGTACGGATAAAAACCAAATCCAGAGGTTTATCCATCCCTTGTTTAGGTTCCTCCTCTTGCGTGAGACCATCTGTGTGCTCTTGTTCGTGCTTCTTAGCACCATTCAAATCCAATCCCGGCCCAAAGACAACCCCACACAACACAGGGTCAAATTGGGTAACGAACGAGCCCTCAGAATTTTTCCAGAAACAATGACTGGCCAACGGCTCGGGCTCGTTATCAACCACACCTCTCTTCTCCCCGACAAAACACCGCTCCTTTCAGCCTTTCTTAAAAACGGGATCGAGGTCCGGGCCATATTCTCCCCTGAACATGGATTTACGGGTCGGCAGGAGGGGGGTCTGACAGTCGAAAACAGCCGTTTCGAGGATATCCCTGTTTACAGCCTTTACGGGAAGACAAAAAAACCCACCCCCGAACAGATGAAAAACATCGATGCCTTTGTGTATGACATTCAAGATGTAGGCACTCGTTTTTACACATACATCACAACTCTGAAGTATATTCTGGAAGCCGCTGGCAAAGCCCATAAATCCGTGTATGTCCTCGACCGACCCAATCCCGCTGGCGGTGTTCTTGTCGAGGGACCGATTCTAAAAGAAGCATATAAATCATTCATCGGAGCATGCCCGATCCCAATCCGGTATGGATTGACATCCGGAGAGCTCGCTATGATGATGGTAGGCGAAGGATGGGTTCCCAAGGACGTCAACCTTCACGTCATCACAATGGAAAATTGGCATCGATCGTATTTTTGGAAAGACACAGGCCTCCCGTGGACTCCGACTTCACCCAACATCCCCACGGCAGAAACGGCCATTGCCTATCCGGGGACTGGATTGCTCGGAGGGCTCCTTCTCAACCAAGGCCTCGGTACACCCTATCCGTTTCTCCAACTCGGAACACCATGGCTGGACACCGAAGCTCTGGTTGCAGCGCTCAAAGACCAGCACACGGCTGGCATAGAGTTAGAAACAGTGACCTATACGCCTGTCTCCCTCCCCGGGAAGGTCCTTCATCCGGCATACGAGAACCGTCTGTGTGCAGGTATTCGTATCCATATCCTTGAACCAGAAAAATTCCGTTCTGTCCACTTCACACTGTCTCTCATAAAGACTCTCAAAGAAAAACATGGGGCGGTTATCTCTGTAAAATCAGACAGCTTGAATTTACTTTTTGGGGATGACCTATTAAATCGATACCTCAAAGGAAATATTCCATACGACCGAATGATCGCTGTCATCGCAGAGGAAGAGAGACTCTTTCGTGAAAAACGTCAAAAGTATTTACTCTACGATTAGTGACCGCGGATGATTTCCTTAACCCGCATAAGCTGGACCTGGTAGGATCGTTCCATCTCTTCCAGCCGGCTGGAGATGTATCTGATCGTCTCCTTGATGTTGGGGATGAGGTTATGCTCCAGGGCATTCACCCTTCGGCGGGTCACTTCGATCTCGCTGGAGAGGAGTTCCACCGCCTTCCAGAGCCGTGCCATTTCCATCAGGTCATTAAACAGCTCTTTCATTTTTTTTAGACCGATATCCAACTCGCTCTCTGTGTTGAGAAGGTCATAATCGGAGACAGTCCATTCTTTGATCGCAAACTTGGGGATGGAGAGGTTGAACACTCTCTCTTCTGTTGGGTCCAGGACCAATTTCCCATCGGGGAGGAGCTCTTCCAGTTCTTCCAGTGAATTCCGGCAACGCACAAGCGCAAAGGAGAGGAAAACCTTGTCGAACTTTCTACTGACATCTCCCTGTAGATCGTGCAACCGGCGCATGATCTCCAGAAACCGGCGCATGATCTCTTCCAGCTTATCCTTGAGGAGCTTGTGCCCCCTCTCAGCTAAAACGAGCCGCTTGCGGAGACGCAGAAGCTCCATCCTGTTGGGGTTGACGGATAATCTCATTGGTCTTAGGAATAATATTTTTCCAAATATTCGGGCCGGATCCTTTTGAGCTCTGGTTGCGGGATAGTCCGGAGAAGCTGCCAACCAAGATTCAAGGTGTCGATGATAGAGCGGACCTCGAATTCACCCTGTTTCACGAATTCCTCCTCATACTGGTCCGCAAAATGTAAGTAAATCTTATCCACATCCGAAAGCGCGGCTTCCCCCAAGATCATGGCAAGCTCCCGCGCCTCTTTGCCCCGAGCGTAACAGGCAAAGAGCTGGTTGAGGACATCAGCATGATCCTCACGGGTCTTCCCTTCACCGATTCCCTTGTCCTTGAGTCGGGAAAGGCTGGGAAGCACATCGATCGGCGGGTAAATGCCCTTACGGTGGAGCTCACGGCTCAGTATGATCTGACCTTCTGTGATGTACCCTGTCAGGTCCGCAATGGGGTGAGTTTTGTCATCTTCAGGCATGGTGAGGATCGGGATGGATGTGATGGACCCGCTTTTTCCTTTGATCTTTCCTGCCCTTTCATACATGGACGCGAGGTCCGTGTACAGGTATCCAGGGTATCCCCTTCTTCCCGGAATTTCCTTCCTTGCTGCAGAAATCTCCCGAAGGGCCTCAGCATAAAACGTGTAATCCACCATGATAACCAATACATGCATGTCCTGTTCAAACGCTAGATACTCAGCACAGGTCAAAGTCAAACGCGGTGTGGCTAAACGTTCGATCGTCGGTTCATTAGCTAGATTTAGGAAGAGCACCGCACGTTCCAATGCACCCGTATTCCTGAAGTCTTCGATGAAAAAGTTCGCCTCCTCGAACGTGATGCCCATGG
>WTAW01000028.1 GCA_013139435.1 Candidatus Aminicenantota bacterium
ATGTAATCGATATTGTCCAGACGACATAACTCAAAACCCAATTCCCTATTGATGATCTCAGTATCCTCTCGTCCCAATTGCTTGAGAAGGTCATACAGCCTCTCCCAAGTCACCACGTAGAAATTTCCGGACTGTTCGAGACTGGTGATGAGCAGGTTAGGAATGATCTTCCTCAAGCGATCATAAGTTTCGTCACCGGTCTGGTTATCAAAGCTGATGACGGCAATGGATGGTCTTGATTCTGAAGGCGCACCCTCACCTCCCTGCTTCAGAACTTGCCATAATATCACAGCAACGAATATAAGAGTGACTGCAATCAAGGCTGGAATGTACAGCTTCTTCAAAGCAAATGTCACCGTGATCTCTTTCGATTCACTTGGCTTTTTCTCAGGAAATTCTCTTTCTGTGGTCGGCATCTCCCTTTCTATGGCTTGCAATTCATTACGCACTTCACCAGCACTTTGAAATCGTTTTTGTTTGTCTTTTTCCAGACATTTCAGAATAAGCCGGTTAAGATCTACAGGAATCTGAGGATTGATCTGTTTCGGCTCAATTGGGGCTTCGTACTTGTGCTTATGGGCTATGCTAAGCGCCGTATCTCCCTCAAAGGGAACCCTGCCTGTGACCATTTCATAAAGGATTATTCCCAGTGAATAAATATCAGAGCGCTGATCGATCCCTTTGCCCTCTACCTGTTCGGGAGACACATATTTGGGTGTTCCTATGATCACTCCGGTTCCAGTGAGATCCTTCGACTCCCGGGAGCGAGCTATCCCAAAGTCCATGATCCGTGTATTCCCATCCTCATCCACCATGATGTTTTGGGGCTTCAGATCCCTGTGGATGACTCCCAGCCTATGAGCTTCCGTTAATCCCTCGCAAATCTGTTTCGCTATAGGGATAACCTGACTCGAACTGAATTGCCCCATCTTCCTGATCAATCTCTTTAGATCCTCCCCTCTCACATATTCCATCGTGATAAAGTGAGTTCCTTGCTCCTCATTGAGGTCGAACATCCGAGCGACATTTTTATGACCGATCTTACGGGCGATTTTCAGTTCATTGCTAAAGCGTTCTACAGTCTTTTTATCCGAGGCGATTTCAGGTTTAATGAGCTTGAGAGCGATCTCCTCATTCAACCTCTTATCCAGCACTCTGTAGACGTGCCCCATACCACCTTTGCCCAATTGCTCAATGATCTGGTATCTTCCCGCAAACATGGAGCCTGTGGTCAACTCTTCTTGGGGAGCTAGGATCGTTTTAGTGTGAGATAGAGAAAGCTCATCCTTTGGAATCAACTGTGTCCCACAATCTGCACAAAACCGGGACGTTTCAGGATTGTCTGAATGACACTTAGGACATTGAGTCGTCTCCATTTTCCCTCTTAGCAATGTTGAAAAAAGAATATCAAGGAATAAGAGAGGTGTCAAACTGAAAAGGACGCTGTGTGGATAATAGCATTATTGGGCAGACGATCGAAAAGCAGAAATTCTGTCCTTGAAAACATAAGATTCCTCTTATAAAATATCTCTCATCATTAGAGTAATTATTAGAAACTTGTGGGGACAGATGAAAAGGTCATACGATCATAATAATCCCAAATCCCTCCCGGATATAATCACTCGAATGAGTGGATTGTCACGCAAATATGAAGGATTTATTGAAATCCTTATCGTCGATATTCTTATTCTTGTGTCTCTTCTCCTAAGTCAAAATAGCTTTTTAAAGTACATTGCTGCTCAGTTGTGGTTGGGATTTATCCCGGGAAGTCTTTGCCTGTACAGTTTGAGGACACGTATCGGCAGGCTTCAGTACTATGTTATAGCTCTTGTGTCAGGATTATTTTTATCTCTCTTCCTCAACAGCATTTTTTACCAACTCGATATGCGATTTATGTTCTCCATATACATCGCGATAACGATCGCGTTTTATAACATTCTTGCCGCATTTAGAGCAAAATGGAGCAAAAAGAACTCAGAAAGCCAATCTTCACTTCTGCCCATTAGGTTTGATAGGAAATCGATCTTTGTTCTCTTTATAATCCTATTCGTGTTTGTGTTGTATATTGTCGTATTTCATGACCAATATTCTGTTTCTGATAAAGATGTGCACATCATCTCATCCGACCTCTCTTATCTCACTGATATCAGCTTAGCTGGGACATACTCCCTAGAACAATCAGCGGATTATCTCAAAACTCCCATCCACTATTTTGACTCTCTATCCGTACATCTGTTCAAAAGGCTGACCCACTTACCCTGTATGTTTATTATGAGATATAACTTCTTCTTTTTTGTCCTGCTACCACCTTTGTTGTTGCTGTTCATCGTCAGTATTTTAACGGATGGTAATAAATGGGCCATCCTCTTTTCGTTGATGATTTTACTTTTTGATACAGGCATAACGACTTCTCTTGTTGGGCTATTCGGAAATGCCCCTCACCTCTTCAACAGAGAGCACTTATTATACGCCTCGACCATGAATTTCCATTATATCAGCAATACCACATCCTTAATGGCCAGATATTTGATCTATACAATTCTCTTTTTGGTTATAGTGGTGTACAGGTATCTTCCCCAAAAAATATCCAGGAGCAGCATAGTCATCCTGTTGTATCTATCTGTACTCACAGCAAGTTCATACGTGACAAAATTCAGCCTGTATTTTCCTTTGATGGTCCTATTAGCCGCACTATTCCTACTCGATCTTTTTCGGCGGAGAAAGAATATAAACATCATTGTCCTGTTCAGTCTATCTTTGGGATTAAGCCTCCCCTACCTCTTCCGGATGTTCGCCAATAAACTGCCAAACAGAATGGTATTCAGCCCTGGCTGGTATCTTGAGAAATCTAAACAAATAATATTGAGCCAATTTGATTTTTTCCACACCATCCCAGAACCATACCTTGATTGGACCATTCTCCTCATTCTGCTGAGTTCTGCATGGTATCTTCTGCTCCCCATCGTTTACAGCTTTAAAGATTGGCTGAAGAAAAATTCACTGCTTTCTTCTTTTCTCATTGCCTCGATCGCAGGTGTCTTGATCCCTTTCTTATTCGTAGATTCAAAGTACCCCTTTCATCTTAACGTGTTCCTTTTTTCTCAAACCGGATACCAGATTTTTGCGATTTTCGTTCCCGTCTGGTTTTTCAGCCAGACAAAGGGATTGAGAACCAGAGTGATTAGAGGAATCTTGATCATTCCATTGGTCTTGTCTTTCTTTTACGGTTTTCAACAGTTTATACAATTCCGAGAGAAAAATTATATGACTCTCACCAGAACCCAGCTCGCTGATAAAATGACGACCTATCCTGACAGGAGGACACTCTATTCTGATGGTGAAGAAAAAAAATACCGGGTGAAAGATAGAATGGACGTAGATTATTTCTTGTATGAGGTACTCAATCGACCGACCTTTAAGGAAAAGGAGATTCATGAATTCACACCAGCTAATTCTCGATGGATAAAAACTCGGAAAGGACTGCCCGGTATAGATCATATATTTATCCTACGGAAAAAGGGCGATCGATCTTCCCCAAAGAAACGCAATTCCACCAGTTTTTCAATCAAGCCAAATACCCATTACAGGATCGAAACAGATGTGACGAAATTCTCCAGAATCACCTTTGATCTGCAGATCGCATTTTTCGGGAAGGAAGGGCGTATCGGTTCGCAAACACTTTATTTTAGCCCAGATTTTGATACAATCCATCATTATTTTCAAACGCCCTCGGGGACGCAGTATCTTAAGTTCGAGGTGACATTCAAATCCAGGAAATACAAGCGCTATTTAAAAAAGAGTATGAGACACCTAATGGATACAAGTCAGCACCACCAGCACATAAAAAACATTACTATCCGTGAGCTATCACGACGAATCAAATAATCTCTCGTTTAATTTAGCTTCACGGTGCTTATACGAAAAATGTGATTTACAGGGGAAAAAGTGGCACGCCT
>WTAW01000418.1 GCA_013139435.1 Candidatus Aminicenantota bacterium
GCTCTAGATTTGACGCTCAACCGGGATGTGGCTCTAAAATTTCTCCCACCGGAATACACGCGCGACAAAGATGCACAAGAGCGTTTTGTCCGTGAGGCAAAGGCTGCATCGGCGCTCGATCATCCCAACATCTGCACTGTCCATGAGATCAATAAGACTGAAGATGAACAGGTCTTCATTGTCATGGCTTACTATGAAGGACAGAGTCTCAAAGGAAAGATCAAGCGTGGTCCCATGAAGCAGAGGGAAGTCATTGACATCGCGCTCCAAGTGGCACAAGGAATTTCCGCTGCACATAAGAAGGGGATCATTCACAGGGATGTGAAACCCACCAACATCATGATCACAAATGAAGGTGCTGCAAAAGTTCTGGATTTTGGTATTGCAAAACTCAGCGGACAGGAGGGACTGACCCGGCCTCTGTCCACGGTGGGCACTGTGTCGTATATGTCACCCGAACAGGCCCGTGGAGAAACGGTGGATGTCCGGACAGATATCTGGTCGTTGGGCATTGTTATGTATGAAATGATAACCGGGCGGCTGCCTTTTAAGGGAGACAATACACAAGCCATTTTATACTCTGTGATGAATGAAGAACCCCGATCCGTGAAGGGTCTTCGGTCCGAAATTCCTCCGGAGTTAGAACACATCGTACAAAAGGCCCTTGCCAAAGATCCCAAAAAGAGATTTTCTTCCGGACGGGAATTGGCTGCAGAACTTGAGGATTTAAAGTTACGTTTTACTTTGGGGAAAGTTCCCGTTTTTAGACCGAGGTACTTGTTCAGGTCGCGAAAGCGAGTGAAAATCGCGGGCGCGATCTGCGTACTGGTGCTTGCGGTGACTTTGGTCACTTGGATTTTGACACGGCCCAGCCTGGCTTTTGAGGAGCGTGACAAGCTGCTTGTAGCAGATGTCGATAACCAGACCGGTGAGCCTGTATTCGATCTAGCGTTGAGAGTGGCGATCGAGGCAGACCTCCAGCAGTCGCCCTTCGCCCGGATATTCGACAAGAGCGAGGTCGCTGAAACTCTGCGCTTGATGCGTAAGGATCCGAGTTCTCTTATCGATGAAGAGTTGGGCATGGGGATCTGCCGATTTGCTGGTGTGCGGGCCTTGATCCTTCCCCGGATCCTTTCGGCAGGAGAGGCCTATGAGCTGCAAGCGATTTTGATCGATCCTGTTAAGATGCGGCATGTGGACAGGATCCGCGTGACCGCACTCGGCAAGGAAGAGGTCCTTCTCCATGCGATCGATGAGTTGGCGCGTGAAGTCCGTTCCAGTTTGGGAGAATCCATAGGGTCGATCGAAGAGGCGGATGCGCCTGTCGTAAAGGTGACAACTTCGTCATGGGAAGCCCTACAGTATCTGGCGATGGGGCAGAAAAACCGGAGAGCGGGTCAGTTTAAAGAGGCTGAAGGATTTTATAATCTGGCCATCGAGAAAGATCCACATTTTGCCTCGGCAAAGGGGGCCCTTGGATTAATTCTCATCCAGTTCTTGAATCAGAAGGAAAAAGGCCAGGAGATGCTCCGGCAAGCTTTACAAGATGCAGAGGGCCTGCCGCAGCAGGAATACCTCATGATCAAAGCTGTCAACAAGTGGTATGTGGACGAGGATTTTAATGGGGCTTTGGAGGAATATCATATAGTCAGAGAACTCTATCCTGACCTCTGGACCGCTTACAATAATCCCGGTGTTATCCTCAGAGGGCTCGGCCGATTTGATGAAGCTATCACTATGTTCGAAAAGGCCGCAGAGCTTGCTCCTCGGGCAAGTACGCCTCTTGCAAACCTCTGGTTCACACATCTGAACTATAAAAAAGATCCCCGCGCAGCTGAGGAAATTGGGAGGCGTTTGATAGAGCTCGGTCCTGAGATCGCTTACTGTCATCATTTTTTTGGATACAGTCTAGCGGCACAAGCAAGGTTTGAGGAGGCATTAGACGTCTACAAGAAGACTATTGAGATCGAACCGAACCATCCTTATGGCAGACCCAATCTGGCTCATCTGTTGCTTGCTACGGACAGAGCTGAAGAAGCTATTCCGCATTACCGTGAGGTGCGTGTGCTTGTCAGCCAGGGTCAGATACACGGGACTTATGTGAGCTCCAGTTTGGACTTAGCCATCGCCATCAAGTTTACTGGAGATGAGGAAATGGCAAAAAAAGTGGCTGCTGAGGGGAAGGAAGCTCACCTGAAAACTATGGAGGAGATGGCACCGAATGCACAGCTCTTCTTAGTCATGGCCCTTCTTGATGTTGTGAGTGGAGATCTTGAAGAAGCAGAGGAGTATGTAAGAAAAGCCCATGAGGTGGGAATAATCGGTCCCCATTCGACAATGAACCTGGCCGAATATTACGCTCTTTTAGGAAAAAAGGAATTGGCCATAGAAACGCTTAAGAAAGCCTTTGAATTGGGCTACTCTGATCCCTACTTCCCCTTGATCATTCCGGCATTCCAGCCCATTCGATTCGAACCGGAGTTTAAAGCTATCTTTGGTGTAAAAGGCGATGCAATGAAAGAGAATCTGGAATAAAATCCGAGAAAAAATTCCAT
>WTAW01000024.1 GCA_013139435.1 Candidatus Aminicenantota bacterium
GTCCCGACCAAAGGGGCCTCTGGCTTGAGCAGGGGCACGGCCTGCCTCTGCATGTTGGAACCCATCAAAGCACGATTGGCATCATCGTGCTCCAGGAAGGGTATAAGCGAGGTGGAGAGAGAAACCAACTGCTTGGGAGAAACATCGATGTAATTGATCTGATCCTTAGGTAGAAGTTTAAAATCACCCAACTGCCTTGCACTGATGAGGTCCTTGGTGAAACGGTTTTTCTCATCAACGGGCGCGTTGGCCTGTGCGATACTGTATTTTTCTTCTTCCCAAGCTGTAAGATAGAAGCAGTAAGGTTCAACCACAGGAAAATGTTTGGTGCTTTTCTTCTCGATCTTTTTGATCTCTTTTTCCAGGTCATCTGTTTCCACGATGTCGCCGATCTTAAATGCGCTCCCTCCCGGATGGAGGATCTTAACATAATCGATCACGCGGCTATCCTTAACCTTACGATAGGGAGTCTCCACAAAACCGAACTCATTGACCCGAGCAAAGCTGCTCAGAGATGAGATCAATCCAATATTTGGGCCTTCAGGAGTTTCTATCGGACAGATGCGACCGTAATGAGAGGATTGAATATCTCTGACCTCAAAACCGGCTCGCTCTCGACTTAATCCACCGGGACCCAAAGCGCTCAGCCTCCGCTTGTGAGTGACTTCAGCCAGGCTGTTGATCTGGTCCATGAACTGAGAGAGCTGAGAACTCCCAAAGAACTCTTTCAGAGCAGCGATGACAGGCTTTGAGTTGATGAGATCTTGAGGCATAGCAGATGCCAGGTCTGCAGTTATAGTCATCTTCTCTTTGATAGTTCTTTCCATTCGGGTCAGACCGATCCGGAATGCATTCTCCACAAGCTCTCCCACAGAACGGACTCGGCGATTGCCCAGATGGTCAATATCATCCACCTGCCCTTCCCCGGCGCGAAGTCGCAACAGATATTTGATGACTTCAACAAAATCCATGGGCGTCAGAGTTCGTTCATCAAGAGGCGTGTTCAAACCGAGTTTGATATTCATCTTGAGACGTCCGATCCGAGAAAAATTATACTTCTTGGTATTAAAGAAAAGGTTGTGAAAAAGGTTGTGTGCGCTCTCCATTGTATGGGGCTCGCCAGGCCTCAATTTTTTGTAAATCTCTCCCAATGCCTGATTGGTATCCTTGTTGACATCCTTGCGGAGTGTGTTGGAAACGATCTCCCCGATCTTCTCCTTTTCAGGGAAATAGATCTCGAAGGGCTCCTTCATCTCGATGAGCTTCTCCATTTGTTCTGCACTGATCGTTTCATTGGGCTGGACCACATCCTTGACATCCGAGGCAGAAAGCGCGCCATCGAATTCTTTTTGGGCAAGAACGATATTTTTCACCTTGAGCTCTTTCAGCTTGAGGTAGAGCTCCTTGGTCAACTTTTTTTTGGCCAGGACAACTTTTCTCCTGGTTTTGGAGTTGATAACGTCCTCATCCACAACTTTTCCGATCAGGTTCTCGTTCAGTTCCCAACTGAGTTTTCCTTTACTGGGGAAGATCTTGTACACATCATAGAAGAGATGCAAAATTTCCTCATCCGATCCGAATCCGAGAGCTCTTAAAAAGACACTGGCCAGAAATTTCTTTTTCCTGTCTAATCGAACAAAAAGAATATTCTTTGCGTCGTACTCGAATTCGACCCAGGCCCCTCTGTAAGGGATAATTTTCCCGATGAAAAATCCTTTGCTCTCTCCCGGCCTGTAAAACACTCCGGGCGATCTCTGCAACTGGGAGACCACAACTCGCTCGATGCCGTTGAAGATAAAGGTTCCCTTATCCGTCATCAACGGAAAGTCGCCAAAGTAAACTTCTTGCTCCTTGATGTGTTTCAACCGCTTCACTTTTGTTGCCGGGTCTTTCTCCCAAGAGATCAACCTGACTTTGATACGCAGAGGGATAGAATACGTGTACCCTTTCTGGAGACACTCGATCGGGCTGTACTTCATCTTTAGCTCGGCTCTATCGCCACAGTGCTCACACAGGGGGATCTCGATTTTCTTGATCTCCCCGCAGTAGGGACAGATCTCTCTCTCTGTAAGCTCGACATCTGGGGGCAAAAGTGTCCCACATCCATTGCACCGGTGCCTGGAGTTCTCCACGCCTTTCAACCGGCCGCATTTACACTCCCAGTTCCCGATGGAATAGCTGATAAAGTCCAGCTGTGTCGTTTCTTTAAAATCAGAAACAGGGAAGATATCCCTAAATGCCGCCTGAAGTCCGGTCTCCTTCCTCTCATCGGGCAACAGATTCATTTGAAGGAACTCGGCATAGGACGATTTCTGGATATCCAGCATGTCAGGCATAGGAAACGTCCCCTTGATTTTAGAGAAACTGACTCTTTCACGATAAATATTCATTGATTCGTTTGGCATAATCGCTCTCTCAGAAAGATTTAGTTTTATAAAGCAAAACATTCAGAGAAAATCGCATTTTTGATTACTGTATTTCGATAATAGCTCCTACTTCTTCGAATTTTTTCTTGATCTCTTCTGCTTCGTCCTTTGAAACACCTTCCTTGACGGGTTTGGGTGCATTGTCTACCAGATCTTTCGCTTCTTTCAATCCGAGACTTGTCACCTCTCTCACGGTTTTGATGACGTTGATCTTTCTGTCACCGATCTCTTTCAAAACCACATTGAATTCGGTCTTTTCTTCCTCAGCCTGTGCTTCAGCTTGAGGCGCTGCAGATCCAGGAACGGCCATGGGCATTGCAGCAGCACTGACACCATATCTCTCTTCGAATTCTTTGATATAATCGGCCAGCTCTAAAACTGTCAGATTATCCAGATGTTCAAAGAATTGATCCTTTGTCAAATTTGCCGATTTCTCTTTTTTGCTCTTAGTGGTTTCCTTAGCTTCATTTGTTTGTGCTTTGGCCATTTTAACCTCCAACCCTATTTTTTTGATTTTAGTTGACTCAACATGCTGCCTAGACTACTAATAGGGGCTTGCCAAGTCTTTAATAACTGTGTTAATGGATAAGCCATTAAAAATCCGAGTTTTGCCAATAAGTCCTCTCGAGAAGACAGATTGGCGACTGTATGAAAATCTTCTCCAGGAAGATATCTTCCTTCCACAATGCCCGCCTTGACCTTCAAAAGTTTGTGCTTGACAGAAAAATCCCTAATCAAACGGGCCAACCCTACAGGATCCTCCGGAGCAAAAGCGAGTGCCGTCGGTCCAATAAATTTTGCTTTTAATTCCTCAGGAAAATCCTCTTTCAAAGCTCTTAACGCCAGTCGATTCTTGACGACTTTAAACACATAAGAATTTCTTTGAAGTTCTCTCCGCAGCTCGACGGCCTTGGAGACAGGCAGGTTCACAAAATCCACGAGATAGAACGACTCATAGTTGTTAAAGTCTTTGTTGAGCTCTTTAACAAATTTTTCCTTCTTTTGCCGGATAACGTTCACTTTCTCTTCTCCTATTTCTCAACGACGCTTTCAGCCATCTTCAGAGAGGGCCCCATTGTCGAAGAAATGTAAATATTCTTGATGTATTTTCCTTTGGCAGCGGGAGGTTTCGCTTGAACGATCGCCTGTAGGAACGCTTTAATGTTATCGATCAAATTTTCATCCGGGAATGACAGTTTTCCGACCGCGGAGTGAACAAGGGCTGTCTTATCCACTCGGAATTCCACACGGCCTGCTTTTATCTCATCAACCGCTCTCCCGACCTCGAACGTTACAGTCCCGGACTTGGGATTCGGCATAAGCCCTTTGGGTCCGAGGATGCGCCCCAGTTTGCCCACACTGCGCATCATATCAGGTGTGGCGATGAGCGCATCAAAATCCGACCATCCTTTGGAAATCTTCTCGATCATCTCCTCACCCCCAACAATATCAGCGCCCGCCTTCTCAGCATCCGTGATCTTCTCACCCGAGGCGATCACACACACCCGTTTGGTCTTACCCGTCCCGTGCGGAAGTACAATTGTTCCTCGCACCATCTGGTCAGAGTGTTTGGGATCAATCCCCAGCCGGATGGCGATATCCACGGACTCATCAAAATTGACATAGCTGAGCTTCTTCATAAGGGCTATGCTTTCTTCCAAGGTGTACTCTTCCTTTTCCCTCAAACCTTTAGCGTTTGTGTATTTTTTTCCTCTTTTAGTCACCGACAATCTCCAATCCCATGTTTTTGGCCGTGCCCTCGATGATTTTCTTTGCAGCCTCAAGGTCATTCGCGTTTAAATCTGACATCTTCATTTTTGCGATCTCTTCCAACTGTTTCTGTGTGACTTTCCCTACTTTCTCCTGATTTGGGGTCCCCGACCCTTTGGCGATCCCGCATACTTTTTTTAACAGATAGGAAGCTGGCGGCGATTTGAGGATAAAAGTGAAACTCCTGTCTTTAAAGACGGATATAATCACTGGAATGATCGTTCCTGCTTCCATCTTGCTCGTCTTTTCATTAAACTGCCGCACAAAATCCATTATCGCCACATTATGTTGACCGAGGGCGGGTCCAACAGGGGGTGCGGGGCTGGCTTGACCCGCTTCGATTTGTAGTTTTATCATCGTTACCACTTGTTTGGCCATTTTGCCTCCTAAATTTTCTCCACTTGTAAGAATTCCAGTTCCACAGGAGTCGACCGACCGAAGATCGTGACAAGCACCTTGAGAGTGTTTCTTTCGTTGTTCACTTCTTCGACAATGCCGTTGAAATTATAGAAAGGACCATCGATAATGCGTACGGCCTCACCTTTCTCAAACGAGTGTTTCGGTTTAGGCTTTTCAGAGGTGGTCTCCATGTGTTCTACGATCTGCGACACCTCATCCTTGCTCAACGGTGAAGGACTTTTTCCTGAACCCACAAATCCAGTAACCTTAGGTGTCTCGCGGATGACCAACCAGTTCTCATCCGTCATCTCCATCTCGATCAGGATATAGCCAGGGTAAGACCTTTTTGTGGAAACGACCTTTTTCCCTCCCTTGATCTCGACGACACCTTCTGTAGGGATGATGATCTTCCCTATCTGCTCCTCTACGCTCAGCTCAGTAACCCTTTGCCGGATAGACTCCGCGACAAACTTTTCAAATCCTGAATACGTATGCACAACATACCAATTTTTTTCCATATTTAAACTCAACTCATCAAAATATTGATACTATCTGAGAAATCGCCCAGGAGAAGATCAAATCCATAAAGTAAAGGTAAAAGCCGAAGAACAATGTGGCAATAATAACCACAGTGGTTGTGCTGTAGACCTCGTTTCTCGAAGGCCATGTCACCTTTTTCATTTCCGCTTTGACTTCCCTGAGAAAAGGACCAATACGCTTATACCATCTGGCTTTTTGACTCATTCTGTTTCCTTGTAAACATTCATGTTTTATGGAGTTCCTCGTTGACCTCCCCATCGGGATGTAATTTCAATAACGAGATATCGAACTTCAATATCGTCTGGCAGGTGAGGCAGGACTCGAACCCGCAGCCTTCGGTTTTGGAGACCGATGCTCTAGCCCGTTGAGCTACTCACCTACCCTTCTATCTTTCCTCCTCGTTTGTCCCGTATCATTTGTTCTTTGCCACTTGTCTCCAGTTTGAAATCAAGTCATCAGACACTAAAATTCGAAGGACAGCGTACAGGACTATTTGACCTCCTTGTGCAGAGTGTGCTTTCTGTCGAATTTGCAGTATTTTTTTAGCTGTATTTTCTCTGTCTGCTGTTTTTTGTTCCGTGTGGTTGTGTAATTCCGTCTTTTGCACACCGTGCATTGCAGAGTCACTATTTCTCTCATCGTTGTTCTCGTTTATTCGATTTATTTGGTTTATGTTTTCCTGTATCGGTCCATTCGGGGACTTGACCCTACATGGTCACTCGGTTAATCTGAAATCTCCGTGACCGTTCCCGCTCCGACTGTCCGTGATCCCTCTCGAATCGCAAACTTCAATCCCTTCTCCATCGCCACC
>WTAW01000352.1 GCA_013139435.1 Candidatus Aminicenantota bacterium
GGGTATTCCCGGGTCACCCGGATCTCCTGCTTTCCTGAGGATAATGCGGTGGAGAGGGTCGCTGTGGGTGTGGTACGTGTCATAATTGAGTTCGTCGTAGACCCAGAGGAAGATCAGGATGAAGCATGCCATCCCGACGGTGAGGCCTGCGATATTGATGAGAGAATACCCCTTGTATCTTCGGATGTTCCTGAAGGCGATCTTGATGTAATTATTAAACATAGCTGTCTTTGTCTTCAAGCACAGTTTTTTCACATAATATCAGAAATTCATTATTGATGCCGCAGTGATTGTACAGGATCCGAAAGCGCAGCTTTAAAAGCCTGGAAGCTGACCGTCAGGATGGCGATAGCGAAAGCCAAAAGCGTCGCCACTATGAAAGTCGAAATCCCCAAAACGGTCCGGTGGGCGAACCCATCAAGCCATCTTTCCATGATATAAAAAGCCACCGGCCAGGCGATCATGTTGGCGATCAATACCCATTTGGCGAATTCTTTGGAGAGCAGGATCACAATGCCGAAGGCTTGAGCTCCCAACACTTTCCGGATTCCGATCTCTCGAGTGCGGAGTTCCGTCGTGAATGAGGCCAGTGCGAACAATCCCAGACAGGCAATTACGATAGCGAGGATTGTGAACACGCCGAAAACTCTCCCCATCTGTTCCTCAGCGTGATAAAGTTTGTCTAGCTCATCATCCAGGAAGAAAAAGTCAAAGGAGCGGTTAGGGACCACTTCTTCCCAATTCGATCTCAGAAAGCTGATTGTTTGTTGAAGATCAGCCGCACTGGTCCTAACGGCAACGTAGCGCACGCGGTTGTTCATCTGTCCCGGATTCCGCGGCATTTCCAGCACAAAAGGTGTGATTGGCTGCGACAGCGAAGCGTAATTGAAATCCTTTACTACACCAACCACTCGCAGCATGAGGGCGTTCTGTTGCCTGAGTCTCTTGCCCAGGGCTTCCTCCGGGGACCAACCGAAGCGCTTCGAGGCGGATTCATTGATAATGATCCCCTCTGTGATATCGGTGGGGAACTCCTTTGAAAAACTCCGGCCGGACACCATCTCCATATCGAAAGTTTCAATAAAATCATGCGTGACCACCAATAGGGGGATCTGCTGCATGTTGGATTCGCTGGTTCCTTCGGGGATAAAGGAGCCCGTCTGATACTTTGCACCGAGAACATCTTCCATGGCCGCAACTTGAGAGATATGCGGGTCCTGAAGGATCCGCTCTCTGAATCTCTCGTACCATCTTGCGGGGCCAGTGCCATAGGCTGGCAGCATCACGACCTGATCCTTGTTGAATCCGAGCTTGGTGTTTCGCAGGTAATTGAGCTGTTGAAAACAGATGATCGTTCCGATGATCAAAACGATAGATATCGCGAATTGGACAACCACAAGGACTTTTCGGAACGCAGAGCTTTTTCCACCTCTCTCGAGTGTCCCTTTCATGACTTTTACTGGGTCGAATCCGGAGAGGAAGAAGGCGGGGTAGATTCCTGATAAGATCCCGACCGTAAGAGTGATTAAGGCCAATCCGGCCAATAGATGCCCGTCGGTGAAGTAATCGGTGGACAAAATCTTTCCGGAAAAAGCGTTGAAGGCGGGAAGAACGATCTCGATGATCAAAACGGATAATACAGCGGCTATAACGCAAAGGATCATCGATTCTCCAAGGAACTGCTTGATGAGTTGGGTCCGGTAAGCCCCCAGGACTTTCCTCATTCCCACCTCCCGGCCGCGGTTGGCCGAGCGGGCAGTAGCGAGGTTCATAAAGTTGATGCATGCGATGAGCAAAACAAAGACCGCTATAGCCGAAAAAATGTAGATATACGAGATGTCGCTATTGGGATTGATCTCATAATCCAGATGAGAAAACAGATGAATGTCCTTGAGCGGCTGCAGTTTGACCACAACTTTGTTTTTTATGGAATCCGGGAAATATTTCTGAACGAGAGCTGGAAATTGTGCTTGTAGAGAATCAGCAGAAACGCCATCCCTGAGAAGAATGTAGGTCCAGCAGGGATTCCAGTACCAATTTTGAGGCAGATTGCCGCCGAACAATCGTCTAAGCGTGGCAAACGATCCCAAAAAATCAAATTGGAAATGTGAGTTTGGAGGAACATCTTCGATCACTCCGGTGACTCTCAGGTTCACTCCATTTTGCCATCGCAGTGTTTTGCCCATCGGGTCTTCGTCCTCGAAATATTTTTCTGCCATCGCTTCTGTGATCACTATAGTATTGGGCTCTTCCAAAGCCTTCTTTGGATCACCCTCGATCATTTCGAAGCTGAACACCTGAAACACGGCAGAATCGGCAAAAAAGAAGCGCGGCTCATTAAATAGCTTCTCGTCCGAAGTGCCGTACTGCACGGACATCGTAGGCAGCTGAAAATTGAAGAACCTGACGCTGGCCTCTACGGCATCGGGATATTCAAGCGGTAAGGTGTCCCCAGTGGGGAAGGGCATGCTAGAGGATTCTTCGCCGACTCCCTCCAGCCGAACTTCCTCGATCACGCGGTAAATCCGGTCGGCATTTTCATGGTAACGGTCATAACTGAGTTCATCCTGGACATAGAGCAGGATCAAGAGGCAGCATGCCATCCCTATGGCCAAGCCGACGATATTTATGAGTGAATAGCCTTTGTGTTTGAATATATTTCTCAATGCGATCTTTAGATAATTGTTAAACATCTCCAACTCCGTACGATTTGGTTAGCAGCAGCATGTTTTTTGTCTGCAAACATCATGCCAATTGCTCCTGACCTGGTATTTGTCTGATAATACGCTTGGCTCTGCACGCTTAGGGAACAACACGTGTTCGAATTCGAACAGGAAAGCTAATAACGTTAGCGCCAGTGTCTCCTGAAGATTTGACTCTATTCCGGAAAATCATTATTCTATTCACAACAAAGTCTGGGGAACAATGGCAGTATGGAGCTCTAAATGCCTTCCCGATAGATTCTGACGTATATAGTAAAGATCAATGAGCGACATAGACAAATCAAAAAAACAACTCATTGAAGAATTGCATGTCGTGCGTCAAAGGATTGACGATTTAGAGAAGTTAGAAAAAAAACGAGTCGAAGAAAGCTTAAAAGAAACGCAGGTCAGGCTTGAGGGTATCCTCTCGTCCATGGTAGATCTTGTCTTTGCCCTCGATAAAGAGGGGAGATTCATATTTTATCATGCTCCTAAAGCGGAGGATTTGTATTTGGCCCCAAAAGAATTTGTTGGAAAAAAACACACAGAAGTTTTGCCTCCCCATGTGATTGAACCGTTTGATGATGCCTTCAGAATGAATAAAATCGGGAAAACTGCCGATTTTGAATATTGGCTTGAGATGAAGGGTGCAAAAAAGTGGTTTTTTGCCAAGCTTTCCCCCTTATTCCTCGATGGGAAATTTGCAGGTTCTTTAGCTGTGATACGGGACATCACTGAACGAAAAAACACGCAGGAAGAATTAAGAGAATACCGAGAACACCTCGAAGATCTAGTCAAAAAGCGCACTGCTAGATTGGAAATGGCCAATGAGCAACTTATGATAGAGATCAACAAGCGTAAGATAGCCGAGTTGGCGCTCAAGACATCTGAATCAAAACTGCGCGAACAAAAATCCGCACTCGAGCAAAAGAATATCGCTCTTGGCGAGATCATAGCCCAGATCGAGATAGAGAAAAGAAAGATCAAAGAGGATATTCTGACGAATGCAAATATTGTTTTGTCTCCGATCTTAGACAAGCTTAAAGCTGGAGAATCGACACAGAAAGATGTGGTTCTTTTCCAGCATCATATCAAAGGACTTACTTCATCATACGGCACTCGAATCACGGATAAAGAATTATTCTTGACGCCCAAAGAGGTCGAAGTCTGCAATCTTGTTAAAGCGGGATTTGCAAACAAAGATATCTCTCGTTTCCTGAATATCTCGCGCCAAACTGTGGAGGGCCACAGAAAAAAAATAAGGCATAAGCTGGGGATATCAAACAAAAACGTCAACTTGATAACATATCTCCGGGAGCTCTAGGCAGTAATTCCCCTACTCTTCTAGTGGGTATTTAATACACCCATTACATACCCATTAATAACCCATTGTTAAATTTGTGTTTAGATATTATCTTATTAAATTGCAGGGATAAAAGTTTCTTGAGGTGTTTGGTATGGGGGGTATTGCCGGCTGTTGTCAGCAAAAGGGGGGTTAATGGTGGGAACCATTATGTGGGAGCTCTCTCCAGCCGGCACGAAAGAGCCACCCCTATTATAGAAGAACTGCAAAATTTGTCAAGATAAAAACGTAGCCTCGCCAAAGTTTGTTTAATTCCAAATTTTATTGTTCGTCTACTCCTATAAAATTTATTATGAACCTTTTTTACTAATATTTCGTAATAATAATTAGTATGGATAATTCAGGCTTGGAGATAGAGACATGAAGATATTAACCCGTTCCGATGAGATACTCATGCTGGCCATATTGCGGTTGAAAAACAACGCTTATGGAGTGTCAATCATTAA
>WTAW01000217.1 GCA_013139435.1 Candidatus Aminicenantota bacterium
TCCCTCCTACCCCATGAACTAAATCTTTACAACAACGGACAGGTCTTCAAAAACGAAAAAAATCTAATGTCCATTGCACAAATATTTAAGAAAAAGGGGTATCAAACAGCAGGATTTGTTTCTCTGGGAGTGCTCAATGCGAAGTTTCGTCTGGCTGATGGATATGACTCCTTCGTAGACAACCACCCCAAAAATAGATGGTATCTCCATGCTGAAGAAGTGAATGAGAGGGTTTTTCCCTGGTTGGATAAAAACAGAGAGAATCGCTTTTTCATCTGGATCCACTATTCCGATCCTCATGATCCCTATGCGCCCCCTTCCCTTCCCTCTGATCTTCGCATCTCTTTTAACGGCCAGCCATACACAGAGCTCTGTCTCCAGAAAGAAGAACGCTTGTCCATGCGGTTCAGGCTACGTAAGGGGGATAACACGATCGAATGTGTTGTCTTGAATCCCTATCCAGATTCACGGGATGAATTCCGCATGAGTTTGAATGATATCAAGTATTCGACAACAAAGGATGTCAGGATAAAATATGAGGGATTGAATGTCGTTCATAAGGAAAAGCGATTAAGTCTTTTGATCAAGGACCGGGGCCGGATCAAAATCGAAAATCCGGGAAACACAGAAGAATTCCGAATGGAGGCCTCCGGACGGACATACCTTTTGGCACAGGAAAAAGTCCAAGCGTATAGAGAGGAAGTTGAATATATGGATTTTCAGATCGGGCGCCTGATTAAGAAGCTCGAGCAGCGTGAACTGTTGGATAAAAGCCTGGTGGTCATCGTAGGCGATCATGGCGAGGGGCTGGGAAACCACAGGACTCTTCTCGGAGACCCACATTTTGGGCATATCCATTATTTGTACACAGAATATTTGAAGATCCCACTGATCTTATATAATCCTTATTGGAAAGAGAACGGATCGATAAGAACCGATCTCTCTACGATCCTTGATGTTACTCCCACGATCCTCGCTGCCATGGGATGGAAAAAAATGCCCTTTCATAAGGGATTTGACCTTCAGAAAACAAGAGGAGAGAGGAATTCGGTCATATTTGGCGAAACCTACAGACCTGAATCCACAAGAGACAGATTCTCAGGGCTCCAGTACCCCTGGCATCTCATTTTTACTCCGGGACGGGACCGATACGAGTTATACAATGTATTGGATGATCCAGATGAACAAACAAATCTCTATGCCCAAAAAAAGGATAACGCGGTTATCATAGACCTTGAGAAAACCGTCAAGACACATACGCTCGAAATACTGAGCAAAAAAAAAGACATTGAACTCGATCCCAAGAGCCTGGAGATGCTGAAATCCCTCGGTTATATCAAATAGTGACGCGCTCTTTACTTATCCAAAATTGCCAGTATAATTGGAAGGTGAAATGCAAATCGACCAGAAAAACCAGAATATCTGCTACCAAAAAACATGTCGATCTTCTCTGTTGATAATCTCTTTAATCCTATTCATTGTTTTGAGTTGTCACTCCTGCAAGGACGGACAAAAAACTGAAGGGAATCTCTACCGCATCATCGATCACTTTGAAACGTTAACCTTTCATGAAACCCCGGTCGACATATCCGTTCTCACACAAAAACTAAAAAATGCCGAGGTCCCGCAATCCTCATCCCTTGACCCGGAATTAGAAAAATTCATCACGGAAAATTTGAATTGGGACAACACCAATGAAAGTCCCGTGCATCCACTCAAGTTAAAAATTAAAAAACGCCCGGGAAAAGGTTCGCCAAGAGGGCTGCGCACCAAAAATGTCATTCTTGCCCTCCCTCCCACGTCCTTTTCTTTCACAAAAAAAGTATCCAAAAAAACATCTCTCCAATTTGGCTACGGAATCGTGAATGAAGAATGGGAACATGTTAAGGGAGAAGTCACGTTCACTATTACTATAGAGGATCCCAAAAAAGAGAAAAAACGACAGGTCTTCCGCACATCATTGAATCCAGAACAAAAAGACAGAGATAAACAATGGTTCTCCCACGAAGTCGACTTGGGAGAGTATACAAAACGAACCATCACCATCACCTTTCGCACGACTTCCGTAGGTGCCGATAGGAATAACTGTTACGCAGCCTGGGTGAATCCAATCCTCATCGAAAAGGAAAATCCGCAGCCAAAACTCAACGTGATACTCATATCCATGGATACTCTCAGAGCCGATCATCTGGGGTGCTATGGTTACACAAGAGATACGTCTCCTCATCTCGATGCCTTATCAAAGGAGAGCGTTCTTTTCAAACAAGTTGTTGCTCAAGCTCCCTATACTGTGTCCTCGCATATGTCCATGCTTACATCCCTCTATCCTTCCTTTCACAAAGTCAATTTGATTAGAGAAAGCACCATGAATCCAAAAATCGAGACTCTTGCCGAACGTCTCTACAACAATGGGTACCGGACTTGGGCTATTGTGGGGGGAGGTCAGATGAGTTCGGACTATGGCCTTTCGGAGGGCTTTGAATCATACACGGAATTCACCTCTCCTCACCGGGACGTGTGGAGAAAAATCCAAGAAACAATCGGATTCATCGAAAAAGAAAAAGATAACAATTTTTTTATTTTTTTTCATTCCTATAAACCCCATGCTCCTTACAATCCCATTCCTCCTTATGACACGATGTTCAGCCCAGATTATTCCGGCCCGGTCTCTGGGAGTATCGAGCAGATCGAAGCTATTAATTCGGGACAGCTCGAAGTGACTCCCGAAGATATCCAGCACCTGATCGCCCTTTATGACGGGGACATCCGGGAGATGGACGACCAGATAGTGGAACTGTTCGACTATTTGAAAAAAGAGGGCTTGGATAAGAGGACTCTGATAGTATTCACCTCCGACCATGGAGAAGAATTCGGAGAGCATGGGAAGTTCGGTGTGCACAGTCATACCGTGTATGATGAACTCCTCCTTGTCCCACTCATCCTCCATCTTCCTGAAATATTGCCCAAAGGCGCAGTCTATGATGCCCAGGTTCAATCGGTCGACATCCTCCCGACTATCCTCGACCTGACTGGGATCAACCTTAAAGATGCACCCATCCACGGCGAATCTCTCTTGCCACTCATAAAAAATGGGATACAAGACGAAAACAGCAGACATGCGTTCAGTGAGAGATTGGCGGCTGACGGCAATCACTTCAGGTCGTCGCGCAGTTCCCGATTCAAATACATCATGCAAGATAATAAGAATAAAAACATTGTGGACCATTTCTATTATGATCTCCCGGCAGACCCCCAAGAACAGAACTCCCTCAAGTTGACTCCAGAAAAACTACGAGAAATGTTCAATCAGATCCTTTTCCTGATCGAAGAGGGAAAGAGAGTGGACACGTTTCAACGCGGGAAAAAAATCGACAAAGACACCCTGGAAACCCTTAAAGCACTGGGGTACATCAAATGAAAGCAAAGTTCGGTATTGTATGTTTTGTATCGCCGCTGATTCTGTCTCTATTGATTTTAAATGCGTGTGCGCCCTCGGAAAACCAGAACCTTATCCTCATCACACTCGACACACATCGTGCAGATTATATGGGCGCCTACAACGAGGGATTCGTATCAACGCCCAACCTCGATTTTCTAGCTAGAGAAGGAACTCTCTTCACCAATTGCTTCAGTCCGATCCCCGTTACCATGCCCGCCCATTCCAGTCTTTTTTATTCCCAGCCTCCTTACAAGCTCAAAATCTACAATAACGGTGAAACTCTGAGTGTTGATGGGATCAAATCCCTGGCTGAGATTTTCAAGGAGAATGGCTACCTGACGGGTGCGTTTGTTTCACTGGGCGTGCTTTTGGGAAGGTATGGATTGAATCAAGGATTCGATACATACAGCGACCAATTTCCCGAAACGCGATGGTATCTCACAGCCGAAGAAGTTAATTCTCGTCTTTTTCCCTGGTTGGAGAAGCACCGGGAACAGACTTTCTTCCTGTGGATACACTACTCTGACCCCCATGATCCCTATGCGCCGCCTGATCTCTCCAATGACCTTAAGATCTATCTCAATGACAATCTTTTAAAAGAGCTCTGTTTGCAAAAAAACCAAGTTGAAGATATTGCACTTCCTCTGAATAAGGGAGAAAACACTCTCCGCTTAGAAGTCACGAATGAGTTTGCCCCAAAGAAGGACGCGTTTTTGGCCAGGCTCGTCCAGCTGGAGTTAGTTCCCTCGTCACATATAGAGAATACTACTCTCCATTTTGGACGAGGATGGCACAACACCAAAAAGGGCAAACGCATGATGCATTTTAAGAACAATGCCATCCTAAAGATCCAAAGCCCCAAGGACCAAGAGGAAGTGATCCTCAAGCTGCGGGGTAAACTGGATATGCTGACAGAGGGGAACAGAGCAATGTACAGGCAGGAGGTGGAGTATCTCGATCGAGAGATCGGATCGCTTTTCAACACTCTCAAGAACCTCGATCTTTTTGAAAAAACTGTCATCGTCTCAGTGGGAGACCATGGCGAGGGATTGGGCGAGTACGAATCATCACGAGGGGGTCCCCACTTCGGACATATCCATTATCTGTATTCTGTCTATCTCAAAGTGCCTTTCGTCATCTGGAATCCCGCAAAGAGGAGAAATCAGACGATTTCCCGTCCTGCCACATTGATGGATATCGCACCCACTGTACTGGCCCTCATGGACCTCGACAAGCCATCACACATGATGGGACGAAATCTGATGAGGGGGAAAAAAGCGGAAGACACGCCTACGGAACTCTTCTTCGAGACCTATGAACCCGAGGCAGACTTCAACCGGTTTGCGATCCTCTCCTTTCCCGATCACCTGATCTTTACGCTCAAGACAAATGCTTATGAGCTCTATGACATCTCCAGCGATCCCAAGGAGACAACTGACCTCTATCCGGACCAGGAGAACGATCCCAGAATCAACGGACTCAGGCAGAAATTGAACGATTACACCAGAAGGGCCCTATCCAACAGGTCTATACAA
>WTAW01000439.1 GCA_013139435.1 Candidatus Aminicenantota bacterium
AAAAAAGGACTTCCTTTGGCGACGCTGGATAAAAAAATGCGAAAGGCTGCCAAATCTGTGAATGTGGAGCTTCCATGAATATCAGACAGGACCTGGGCAAAGCTCAAAAACATGGGAGATAAGATAAACTCGAGCGGATCGGACTATTGCCCGATGCTTTCACCGGAAGGAAAATATTTTTTCTACACCCGCACAGATACCGGCAATGGAGATATTTACTGGGTGGATGCAAAAATTATCCAAGAATTAATTTCGCAGTTTTTTTAGAATCAACAAAATCTTTTTAAAAATTGTCTAATATCGTCGTGAGTTCCGGCCAGAATGAAATCTATATGATCGCCCTTCCATCGGAAAAGGACCCTCAGTTTCAATCCTTTACGGATCTCCCAGAAATTCTTCCTCACGTTTTTGAGCCCCAATCCTTTGGTAAGAGCTTTATCACCGGAAAGAACATCGATGAGGTGCAAGCATAATTCCTTGACTTCATGTTTAGTACTTGAAGATAGCGATTTGACAGACCGATCGAAAGACAGCTTGAATTCAAACGTCATAATGATTCGACATATTTTTTTGCAGCACCAGAAGTCTTGTAGACTTTCCCTTTTTCAGCAACAAGCCTCTCAATCTGTCTCCATTCCTTTGCAGTATAAGGGGATTTCTCAACAATCTCACAGGGAGAGAGGACCACTCCTCTCTCGGTAACTTTAAACATCACTGTTGATCCTGGTTCCAATTCGAGAATTTCTCTTATGGTCAAGGGAATCGTTACCTGGCCTTTCGAAGTCATCTTTGCGGTTTCTGTATAATCCATCTTATTTCCTTTAATCCTTATTTCCTTACTATCTTACAGTATGTAATGTATACCCAGTGCAGAAAAATGTCAAGAACTAGAATCAGAAATGTCAATGCTTGAATTGACATCCGCTGACAAATTCAGTATTGCTATCTGAAGACATGGCGAAAAAATACTTTATGGCAGAAGATCCAATCGGACTTTGCCATTGACCTCGGCGGCAAAAGCGAGAACAGGATCAAGTACGTCTATATGTTCTCCCTGATTGCCTTTTTTATCCTGCTGATCGCCAATCCGGTCGATTGCCTTCGGTATGAATAATCTAACAAGCAAGCAACATTTAAATGAGCCACTCATCCAATTAACTTGACTTTGTCTTATATGTACATTATCATGTACATATGAAAAGCAAAACCTATACTGAAGCCAGAGAAAGACTATCTGATATTATTGAAAAAGTTTGTGAGGACCATGACCCTCTAATTATCACAAAGCGCAGGGATAAAGCCGTAGTTATGATGTCGTTGGAAGATTACGAGTCCTTGAAAGAAACCGTATATCTCCTGCGCAGCCCGCGCAACACGCGGCGGTTGTTGGAATCGATAAAGGAACTGGAGGAGGGAGAAGGGATCCAAAAGGAAATTCTTGAGTGAAAATCGTTTTTTCTTCCCAATCCTGGGAAGAATATCTATACTGGCAAAAAAAAGACAAACACATTCTGAAAAGAATCAATGACCTCATAAAAGACATCATTAGAACTCCGTATAAGGGAAAGGGTAAACCGGAACCGCTCAAGTACGCTTTAACTGGTTATTGGTCCAGACGCATAAACGACGAACACCGCCTCGTCTATAAAGTCAAAGAAGATACTATTTTCATAGCCCAGCTTCGATATCATTATTAAGCGACTGGAATGCCCTGCACTTAACTTGACAGTCAGTGCGAATTCAAGTCTAATTTATGCAAATATATGTATAAAATCTTGGGGAGGATTAAATGGCGACCCACTTGTTGACGGAGGTGAAATACAGGCCGGTTTCTTTGACCTTTTGACCGGTGATCTCTGCCCAGTACTTGCTGTAGAGCTTAACTTGAGGGGCGTAATAATTGATATAGTCTTCCAGGTTATCCTTGATTTCATCCGTCTTATAATCCGCGATCACCCAGCCGTCATCCTCCAAAAAGGCAAGGTCGATGGCGCCCGAGAGGATCACGGGAAGATCCCCTTCGCCACCTAACTCCTTTTCTGTCGTCCCTATCGAAAAGGGCACCTCGAAAAACCTCTTCTCCGCCTGCATGGCTCTCTTCCAGAATGGGGACTCACAGAAGCTCTTTACAAGTTTTGTGAGATCTGTTTTCTCTCTGAGGTCTCTTTCTTCAGCCGCCAGAGCATTTTCAATGAGCCACTCTCTGTCGACGTCCTTCTCTTTTCCTATAGCATCAAGCACGCTGTGCACCACTCTGCCCCAGCTCATGCCTAATCCGCCCCGGTGCCGTTCAGGAACATCCACCCCTTCCTTGGCGAGTGCCGTCACTGTCTCGACTCGATAACAGGGTTGATTCACACCCTTAACACTTGCCTTAAGTTCGATTCTGGCCTTTTTCAGCTCTCTTTTCTTGACAACGAGCTTCTCCCTCTCTGCGATCAACTTCCCCGAAGGGACATTAAGTTCCGGAATATCACCGAGCGTTTCATCCAATACAGCCCATGCCCGCCTCTCTCCCGTGACATAAGCATATGTGCTGACGACCATAATATTCCTCGCACGGGTTGCAGCCACATACATCAAACGCATCTCTTCGGCCGACCGATATTCCTTTTCATCGCCCACGATATCATACCACCCCACAGGTTGCGAAAGCCTTTTGGCCCGATACCATCCCTTCTGCTCAAACAGAAAATAACCTCTGGGTCCTGCCTCATCTACACGCACAATGTGCTTATCGGGCTCACGAGGCTTCATCCCCACAGGATTTGCCAGAAAAACAACCGGTGACTCCAATCCTTTAGCCTTGTGGAGATTCATCAACCGCACGGCATCCGTCCTCCCGGGCATCAAGCTCATCTCCTCGATCTCATACAAGGAGGTCAACTCATCCATAAATTCCACTAAACCCGAAAACGACGTCTCCCCTTCCCTCTCCCGTCCGCGCAATATCTCAAGAAGCTTAAACAGATTCCCGGCCTTACTGCTCCCCATCTCCGCAGACACCATATAATTGATTATTCCCGACGCCTCGAAGATCTTCTCGAGCGCTGTCGAAGCCGGATACATTTTGGTCCATTCCCACCAATGCCGCAGCGACTGCAAGCTTGCCGCGACTCTATCATCCTTATCGATCTCCCCATCTTCAAATTTCTGCAAAAAAGAGAACCGTCCCCCTCTGCGCTTAAAATTGAGGAGCTCGTTGTCGCTCGCACCAAAGAAAACGCCTCGCAGAACAGCCACAGTATAGATCGGATTCTCAGGGTCATTCAATGCTTTAGCCAGGTTGACGATCTCCCTAATCTCTTCCGATTCGCCAAAAGCTCTTCCTCCGGTAATTTCAAATGCAAGGCCTCTCTCTTCCAGAGCTCGAGCATAGATCTGCATATGTTTCTTGTACCGGAAAAGCAGCAAAAAATCGGAGGGGCTCACCTCAGGCTTAAGCCCTCGAGCACGCTCTCTCCGGCTCCTGGCAAGCCGCAGATTCCCATCACACGCCCACTTGATATAATCACCGATGGCGTCGGCATCATACTGTGCGATTTGAGCCTGTTTGTGCCTTTCCATTTTGGGGACAGTTATTTTGAATACTCCAGATCGAGTCCCCTCCACTTCCGGCCGCAGCGTATTCAAAGGGGCGAAGGCGGCCTGGAAACGAGTAAATTGTGGCGGAAAGATCCGCTCAAACACAGGATTCGCCCAATCCCTCAGGCTGTCCATCGAGCGGAAATTGGCGGTCAGAGGCAACACTTCACCACCAGCCCGTTCGATCTGTTCCTTGACCAGGTTGTACGTGTCTATGTCTGCACGACGGAAGCGGAAAATCGATTGTTTGGGATCCCCCACAAGAAAGAGCGAACCCGGCCTGGGAGAGAGCTTCCGCCAATCGCGTTCTTCACAATCTGTCCCAGTTAGATAAAGGAGAACCTCCGCCTGGATAGGATCGGTGTCCTGGAATTCATCCACCAGGATATGAGTAAACTTCCTGCTGAAATATTGCCTCACCTCCGGATTTTCCTTCAGCAGACGCGACGTCATCATCAGGAGGTCCTCAAAATTTACTCGGGATTGGGCTTTCCGTCTGGAGGCATAGTACGTCACCCCCGGCTTCAGGAAGTCAAGGATAATGGAATGACGGAGCTCGCGCCACTCTCTGAGAGCGACTTGAATCACCTGCTCCCGAAAAAGATCAAACTCTTGCTTGTAGGCCTCTGCATCTTCCTTTGTCGGCCAACTGCCTTTCTTCACCTTAAGGTCTCTATCGAGGAGTTCGAAAGTTTCCATCAAGAGGCGGTGGTCATCAAAGCCAAGGTTTTTCTCCCGCATGAAACACCGCCGCATGACCATTTGCAGTTGGTCGAATCCTTTCTCTGGCTTCTCGATAGGAACTTCTCTTTTTGCCCGTTTCAGGAAATCCTCAAGCTGTGATCGATAGCGCACAAAATCAGGCTCATTGGAGCTCCCTTCCATGATCTCCACTTCGGGAAAGAGGCAGACCGCAGTGAACGGATCCTTGAGTTCCTCTGGAGCAAGGCCCACATAATCGAGCTTCTCTAGGATGGCCTCATCTTCCAGCCTGGCTTTCACGAGATAATCGTACCAGCACTTCTCCCGGTAAATGGCGTCTTCGATCTCCTCCATTTCCTTGAATTCAGGATCCAGGGCGATCTCTATGGGCCGTTCCCTGAGGAGTTTGGCGCAGAAGGAGTGGATCGTTCCGATGTAACACTGTTCCAGGTCCTGGAGCGCTTGCTTCAGCCTGTCTTTGACTTCAGGATTGCTTGACTCCTGAACCTCAGTCTCAAGCTCTGTCTGAAAGCGTCCCCTGAGCTCTGCCGCCGCCTTCCGGGTAAAAGTCACAGCTGCTAGGGTTTGGATCTGACACTTGTTCTCGCGCAACAATGCCAGCATCCTGTCTACTAAGCTTTTTGTCTTTCCAGACCCCGCTCCAGCTTCAACCAGAAAGGTCTTATCCAACTCTCGGATGATCTTCTCCCTGGCTTCCCTATCAATGAGCTCTGTCTGTTTCATTGGCAATATTTCATATCAGAAATGTACCGAAAAATGTACCTGGTACATTTTCTGGGCTATATTGAATGTAGGGTCCGCTCCCCGAGCAGACCGTTTGGGAAACGGTCCCTACAAAAAAAAGGGGATTGTCCCCTTTAATCATAGTCCTTCAACCATTCAAAGACGCTGAATTCGTCCGGATTGGCTTCCCGCTTGGCTTTGGCTTTGGCCGGAGCCTCAGCCGGACACACCGGCACAAAATCGCAAAAATCACATTTAGCAGCGGGATTGACGATAAAGTTCCCTACCGCAAGGATCCCTGTAAGCTCGAGGAGCAGATCCCTCAGCTTCTTCCTGTCGAGGTGATCCACAAGGACTTCCTTGCCCTCGCCCCTCCGGGTTGGGAAATAGTAACCACTCTGTATGACATGAGCAGACTTTTCCAAGCCCAGTTTTTCCAATATCTGCTCTGCGGCCAGGCTGTAGAGGGCATGCTGAAGGATCCTTCCCTGGCCGAAACATTCCAGGTTATCATAATAACCGTAGCCACCTGTCTTGTAGTCGACCACCCTGTACAGGTTTTCCCTGATACGGTCGACCCGGTCGATCTTTCCCCTGAGCTGCACGGAATGTTCTTTATCAATATGGATGACAGCGGCTTCCTCCATCCCCTCTCCTTCTTCTGTTTTCATCCCGAAGGCCGCTTCAAAAAGAACCGGCTTTACCTTTATTTCCCGGCCCTCTTCCGATTTGAGGAAAATTCGAAGGGCGTGTTTAAGTTCCTGTCTTTCTCTTTCATATATCCCCTCCGATGGCGGAGGAATCTCCTCTTTTGTCTGTGCAATGAGGTCTTCTGCGATGCTCTCGATCAATGGCAAGTGCTTTTTAAGAGAGACTGATTCCTCTCCTCTCCGGAGTTCCAACATAAAATTACAGAAGACTTTGTGAAGGAGAGATCCCCGCTGCAGAGCATCCAGCCACCGCGACTGGTCATACTCCAGCTCGTCCGGTTTTCTCACTCCCAGGACATACTGAAGGAAATATCTAAAAGGGCAAGCAGCTAGCTGTTCAAACCGGGAGGCCGACATCACGATTTCTTTATTCCATACCGGATTGAATTCTCTCTCATCGACGGCAACGATCCCATCGAACCACGACAACAATTCTGTAGCCCGGCTTTCGACCGCTTCGATCCCTCGATTCAGGTCAGGGAAATTTCTGCGGATAGATTCCCGTCCGTCAAGCAGGCGGCCATCTGATCCAAGCCTTGCAAGCCACCAGTCGATCTCGTCAAAAACTTTTGCCCAGTCTTCGGGCACAAAGCCCGATGCTTCAGGCAGAGCAGAGATCAACGCCGAATAATCCAGGCCAGGATCTCCTTTGACCACCCGGTAAACCTGAAGCAACAGCGAGGACGGAAAAGATTGCCGCTCTTCGATGATATCGTAAGAGGAATAGCTAAAAACGCCTTTGCCCCTAAGCGAAGCCAGAAGAGATCCCATAACGTAGAGTTTCTCTTTAAGGGCATCGGTCGATGTCGGCAGATCCTCAGAGATCGCTTCCCTTTCTTCGTCCAGGAGGATCGGGTCCTGATGGCCTGCACCGGGAAAAGCCCCTTGATCGAGTCCGACAACAAAAGTCACGCTCCGCCCCGAATGTCCTCCGGTTCTGTATCCAGCTAGATGGATGTGACCCGGCATGGGTCCTGATGCGCCCAGACTTATGTCTTCGGCCAGGCTCCGCAACCATTCGAAAGCCTCGTCCCGAGACACTTTTGCTACAGCTATTTGAGAAACTTCATTGAGTCTTCCCGAAAGCATGGACAGGGCCTCACGATCGAGCTCGTCCTTAACCCGTGAATATTTCCGGATGAAATTGGAAATGCCATCACACAGGAGGCCCAAATCTAGCAATCCTTCATCATCCTCAGTGGGAATAAGTTTGAAAAATTGCCTTACGATGTTTTCAATCCATTTGACTTCCTGGACCGAAGTTTCGGCCTGCTTCCCATGAGTGTTTTCTCTGTCCTCTTCATCAAGTTTCGCCCGGCTTTCAATCCCCTTTCGGAGGCTTTCCAGGCGGGAAAGATACCGATCTCTTCCCCATCCGATCATGGCGCCTTTTAAGTAACGGCTGATCTTTTGGGGAGAGGGGCTGTCGCTGTCTTTTTTCCGGGATAATCTCAGGGAGCCTCCCTCCACCATCCTGCAGAGGTCTGTCACCTGATAATTGTTCTCGATCCAGTCGACAAAACCACGGAACACAGCTCCCGGCGCTGTAAAACCCATAGGGACACCATCCGCATATGTCACCCTGAGCCCGACTTTCGCAGAAAGGACAAAAATGATGGAAGGATAAGCATCGCCAGGGGGATGAATGATCTCTACCTGGTCCAACGGGATCTTTTCACGGAAAATGCGGCGAAGGATCTCCCTGCACTCATTAGTGGGTCCAACGGCTTGGAAGATGTCCACACTATCGTCATCAAACGGCTCCGGCGCCTCATCAGGCGCAAACAACCACACCATCCTCTCCAAATCCGTTGTTGATTTGTAGGGACCGTTCCCCGAACGGTCCGAAACTTTGTCATTCCGACCTTCGGAAGGAAGCGCGGCAAGCTCATAATTTTCGGACCTCATCCGTCTCGGCCGCTCCAACCCAAAAACAGGCCCCTGTGGTATAGGAATCAACCGATCTCCAGCTACTTTTTCCAGAAACCGTTTCTCCAACCCGCTGATTGCCTGGTCTTGTAAACAGAGATACTCTCTCCCATCCTCCGCTTCCGTCAATACTTTCGTATCAAGCACCTCAAGCGCCAGGCTATAAAGCCCCGCTAGATCAACCAGCCCCTGTTTCTCCAATGCCTCCTCATACCTTTTTAGCAACAGAATGACTTCTTTACCCTTGTCCGTGTTGATGAATTTCCCTGGATCAAGACTCTTGTTTTCCAAACCTGACAACCGTAACGCCGCGATCGACCGTCGAAAGGCCCTCACCACACCGGAGGATATCTCTAGATCTCCAAAGTACTGGAGTTCCCCTTCCCCTTGAAGCGCTCTAAATATCTTTTCAACCAAAAACAGAGAAGCCGCTCCGGTGATTTGCTTAAGTTTGAGTCTAGAGAGTTCAGCCCCCGCTACCTCATGAGCCAACGATGGCAGCGTAACAAACCGTAGATTCACCCATGAGTGGCCGGCTTTTGTGAGAGTCTCCCCTATCTGGTGCCCGATCTGATAGGAGGGCACAACAAAAATCTTCTCTTCCAATACATGAGCACGCAAAAAATCAGACAAAAAAGCTACGAGCTTATGTGCCATGATATTTTCTTTTGTCATTACCAGCATGGTTATACCTAGATAATTTCGGACCTCATAATTATCAGGAAACCGCCATTATGTGATCCTTTCCCTGATCTTTGAGTACATGAGCTGGTCGAGGACTTTTCCGTTCTTAATAACACTTGCTCGTAGCCGGCCTTCAAATTGGAATCCTGCTTTCTCAAGAACACGAGCTGACGCCGCATTAGATGCGTAGGGTTCGGCAAATACACGATTCAATCCGAATTCCTGAAACCCAAAATCGGTAACCGTAATGACGGCTGAGGTCATGATGCCCCGTCCCCAATACGACTCGGCTAGCCAAAAGCCAAGTTCCGCAGTAAGGCGATGCACGTCCTGCCCAGGCATTAGACCAATGCTGCCAATGGCTTCAGATTCAGT
>WTAW01000184.1 GCA_013139435.1 Candidatus Aminicenantota bacterium
ATACTGCATCAAAGGAGGAATAAGATGGCATGGGAATTTATGGGACGAACGATCCATAAAATAGGAGTCGTGGGATCCGGGAATATCGGACCGGATATCGCTCTCTATTTCAGCAAAGTGTTTCATAAGTTTGGCGTTCCTGTGGTTGTGGTCGATATTTCTGAAAAAGCTCTCAGGTCGGGCGAGGCACGAGTGAAGGGAAAATTTGGTCGCGGTGTGAGATCTGGAGCTTTTACAAAGGAAGAGATGGATGCCATGCTCGCTAACCTGACCTGGACGACCGATTATGTCCAATTGAAAGATGCCGATTTTGTGATCGAAGCAGCCACAGAGAATGTGGGAATAAAAAGAAAAATCTTCGCAGAATTGGAGAAGTTCTGTCCTGAGACAGCCATCTTGGCCTCCAACTCCTCGCATATGGAGCCAGAGGTCATCTTTGAAGAGATCACAAACAAGGAGAGATGTCTGGTCATTCACTATTTTTTCCCTGCGGAGCGAAGTATCATTGTGGAGATCGTCCCGGGGAAAGACACGGAACCAGAAGTCACAGATTTCATGTTGAATTTTTACGAACAGATCGGGAAGGCGCCCATCAAGGTGAAAAGCCGGTACGGTTATGCCATAGATCCTATCTTTGAGGGGA
The DNA here is from genome assembly GCA_013139435.1 of Candidatus Aminicenantota bacterium. Taxonomy (GTDB): domain Bacteria; phylum Acidobacteriota; class Aminicenantia; order Aminicenantales; family Aminicenantaceae; genus WTAW01. Next base: position 644 of record WTAW01000184.1, read on the forward strand.
TTTTCCTGGCTGGAGCTCTTTTAGTTGAGAAAGGCATTGCAACAGTGGAACAGATGGATGCCATGGCTCAGAGAGCTCTCGGATTGGGTGTGGGTCCCTTCACAGCCATGAACCTAACTGGAGGGAATCCCATCACACAGCATGGGATCTCCGAGATGCATGAGAAGATCATGCCGTGGTTTCACTCTCCCGCGATCCTGAACAATCAAGTAGCGCTTGATAAACCCTGGAAAACTTCCTGGAAACACGAAGACGTCCACTATAACGAAAGTGTGTATGAGAAGGTGGCGGACATCATAAAGGGTGCTTATCTCGGGCTTGTCTGTGAGGCGTTGGACTCCGGGATCGTAGCTCTCGGCGATCTGGAGATGGCGGTGGAGAGTTCTCTTGTGATCAAGGCGCCCTTCCAGATGATGAATACTATGGGCGTGGATAGGGCTCTCGAACTTGTGAAGGCCTATGCCGAAGAATGGCCGGGGTTCAAAGTCCCTGATGTTCTAGTGAAGCAGGCCGTATCGGGAGAACCTTGGAATATTCCCATGGTATTTAGAGAGGATAGGGAGGATGTGGTTGTCGTCACGATCCGAAGGCCAAGCGCTTTAAACGCCCTGAACACGACAATTATGTCCCAGCTTAAAAATGTCTTCTCTGATATTCAGCGAGATGACAAGATCAAAGGAGCTGTTCTGACGGGTTTTGGTGTGAAAGCTTTTGTATCCGGTGCGGACGTCCATGAGATTGCACGCATGAGGTCACCGGAAGAGTTAGAAGTCTTTGCCTTAAACGGCCAGAGCGTGCTGAATTTTATCGAAAATCTCGGAAAACCCGTCGTATGTGCAATGAATGGGCTGGCTTTTGGAGGGGGGAACGAGCTGGCGATGGCCTGTACCGCCAGGATCGCCAAGAAGGGGACAAAAGTGCTGTGTGGCCAGCCAGAGCCGAAACTCGGCCTTGTTCCGGGTTATGGCGGGAGCCAGCGGCTTCCGCGCATCATTGGACTATCCGCCGCATGGCCTATTCTGCGCTTAGGAGATCCTATTTCATCAAAAGAGGCTCTTGAGCTTGGTCTGATCCAGGAAGAGGTGGAGGGCGATATAAAAGAGGCGGGTATCGTTTATGTGAAAAAACTGATCTCTGGGGAAGTAAGTGCTCCGGTCATCCAGAAAAATCCGCTCGAAATTCCTGACCAACTCCCGGAAGTGAACATCGGTTTTCTGTCGAAAAAGACCGATGAGATCATGCAAAGGGTCATCCTAGAGGGAGCGAAGATGAGACTAGAGGAAGGGCTCAAGCACGAGGCGAAAGTCCTGGGAGAACTTGTGTTGACCAAGGACATGCGGATCGGCATGGAAACTTTTAGTAAATTCGGCCCCAAAAAGAATGCGGGGTTTTCCAATGCTTGACCGAAAGATAAAACAAAGACGCCGTCAATCCGAAAGAGGAGGACATCATGTTATTTGAAAAATCATACATTCCCTACGACGCCTACTGGAGCACCCCCTTTTGCCGATGGCAGGGAAGTTTTGCCCACTTGCATTCCATGGAGTTCGCCGCTGAGGTGTGTCGAGGGGCCTTTCCTGCCCGAAGGATCACCCCCGACATTTTTGACAGTCTTATTCTAGGCATGACAGTCCCCCAGAAAAACTGTTTTTATGGAGGCCCCTGGATGGCTGCCATGATTGGGGCTACAGGGATCACAGGCCCTATGATTGGTCAGGCGTGTGCCACGTCGGTCAAGTGTGTGAGTGTGGCATCGGAAGAGTTGGAGATGGGTGACCAGGAGACGATCCTGGTTGTCACTTGCGACCGGACAAGCAACGGACCTCATATTTATTATCCCAATCCACTGGGCACGGGAGGAACCGGGGATAAAGAGGACTGGGTTTGGGACAATTTCGGTTATGATCCATGGGCCAAAAACGCCATGATCGAAACCGCCGAAAAAGTGGCGCAAGAGACCGGGATAACCAAGGAAGAACAGGATGAGGTCACGCTTATCAGGTACAACCAGTATCAGGATGCCCTCAAAGATAACAGCGCTTTTCTCCACCGTTTTATGGTTGTTCCGATCGAAGCTAAAGATCCTATGGGAAGGAAAATCTTGGCTACCGTGACTGGAGATGAAGGGGTATTTCCGACAACTGCCGACGCCCTGGCACGATTAAGACCTGCCCAACCCAATGGGACTGTTACTTTCGGCACACAGACATACCCAGCAGATGGAAATGCCAGCATTGTGATGACCACTAGGGATAAAGCACGGGAACTCAGCCGGGATCCGAATGTAGAGATACAGGTGCTTTCCTACGCAGAGGCCAGAGCTAAGAAGGGATTCATGGCCATGTCCATCGTGCCTGCAGCCAGAAAAGCTCTATCCTCAGTCGGTATTGGCATCAAAGATCTAAAAGCCATAAAGACGCACAATCCTTTTGCCGTGAATGATGTCTACTTCTGCAGGGAGATGGGCATCGGACTCGAGGATATGAATAACTACGGCTGCTCCCTCATCTGGGGACATCCCCAGGGTCCCACAGGTGCACGCCTTATCATCGAATTGA
>WTAW01000216.1 GCA_013139435.1 Candidatus Aminicenantota bacterium
TCCTCTCTGTCTCCCTTAAAAACTCCAGACCGTCCGCGATGACGAGGTCGACTCTTTTGTCTTTGAGGCAGGGGGAGAGCCACGGAAAATATTCTTTTCCGACCTCGATGACCTGAGCATCGATCTCCACATGACAGACAGACTCAACAGGATAACGAAGGATCTCTTTGAGGGCTCCTCCATCGCCTCCACCGATCACCAGTATGTTTTGAGGGGAAGAATGGGTCGTACATGCAGGATGAACAAGCATCTCATGGTAGAAGAATTCGTCTTTCTCAGTCGTCTGGACAAGCCCATCCAGCAGGAGGACTTTTCCGAATGACTCATTTACGAAAACTTCTATCTTCTGATAGGAGGATTGCTTTCTGTAGAGAAACGAGTCTACTGTGAAAAAGAGTCCCACAGAAGAAGCGTGATACTCTCGTATCTCCTTGATATCCGTATCTTTATCTTTTGCTCTTCCTGTCATTATTCCCAAATAAACGGCTCTCGGTCAGTCAGCACTCTCCCCTTTTCTTGATCTTTGACAAGATAGCCGGGCAATGCAAAAAATCCTTTGTGAAGTCCGTCATGATAAAATTTCAATCCTTTAATCCTCCTCGAGTCGGTCCTTTCCTTTAAATCGTTCTTTTCCAGATCAAGAGGGTCCTCTTTTTTGGATGCAACAACAAATCCCCAAGGACCGCCGAATGAAAACACAAAAGTCCAATATGGCCTGACTATGGGAAAAACACTGCCCAAAGTTTTTGCACAAGAAGTGAAAAATTCATGGTAGGTGGGATCTGTGCTTCCCGCTTGCATGACAAACACTCCATTATCATGCAGTATTTTGTTGATTTTTTCGTAAAACTCCTTAGTGAACAGGTAAACTGAAGGGCTTTCCTCCAGGGGCTCTGTCAAATCTGAGATAATGACATCAAATTTGTCTTGAGTCTCTTCAACGAACTGACGTGCATCTCCGATAACGAGACGAGTTCGTGTATCCTCATAGGCTCCATCAGACCACTCTGGAAGGTGTTTTCTGCAGATCCCCACAAGTTCTTCATCGATGTCCACCATCGTGATGCTCTCAACCGTGGAATGTCTGTAAACTTCTCGCAGAGTGGCTCCCTCTCCCCCGCCGAGAACGAGTACTCTCTGCGGTTTCGGGTGGGTCATCATGGCTGGATGAACAAGGGATTCATGGTAAATATACTCATCAACCTGAGCGGATTGTATTTTTCTGTCTAAGAAGAGGACCTTCCCAAAAAGGGCATTGGAGAAGCATTGGACATACTGGAATTTTGTCCGGCCTTCAAAAAAGATTTTTTCCACCTTAAATTTTCGCACATAATCATGTGTGAATACCTCGGTATAAAACAATCCCTCATCCGTCATGGCCTCAATTATACCAGCATACCCTTTGAACAGTAAATGGCAAACTCGTGGCTATAAAAATATAGACCCGCTGTCAAATTTTTGGTATAGTCTACATTCCTAATTCTGCCGAGTTAGATTTAGACATGGATTATTCATAAAAAATGTCGATTATAGATAAAAAATACATCGAAAACGAAAATGTTATGGTGATTTATTGAAAGAATAACGTAGATAGTTGAGATTGCTTTTTGAAAAAGGATATCGACATTTTTTATGAATAATCCATGTTAATTAAAGGAGGAAAACCATGTACGGCAAAACTAAAGAAGCTTTAACGAACGAAATCCAATCCATTCGTGATGCAGGTCTTTACAAAGGCGAAAGGATTATAATGACTCCCCAAGGAGCAGAGATCGAAGTCAAGGGCGGAAAACCTGTCCTGAATTTCTGTGCCAACAATTACTTGGGACTCTCCAGTCATCCAAAAGTCATCGAAGCAGCACATAAGACTTTAGACGAATGGGGATACGGGATGAGTTCTGTTCGCTTTATCTGCGGCACACAAGACATCCATAAAATCCTTGAAGAGAAGATTTCTAATTTTCTCCAGACGGAAGACACGATTCTCTATGCGGCCTGTTTTGATGCCAATGGTGGCGTTTTTGAACCTCTTCTTGGGGCTGAGGATGCCATTATCACAGACCAGTTGAATCATGCATCCATCATCGATGGCATTCGCCTCTGTAAAGCCCAAAGATACATTTATAAACACGGAGATATGAGTGACCTAGAAGAGAAACTCAAAGAGTCACAGAACCTAAGATACCGGCTTGTAGCCACGGATGGTGTTTTTTCGATGGATGGCGACATTGCCAAGCTGGATGAGATCTGCGACCTCGCAGAAAAATACGACGCACTAGTCATGATCGATGACGCCCACTCCACAGGATTTGTTGGCAAAACAGGAAGAGGAACACCAGAATATCGTGGAGTGATGGGACGAGTGGATATTATAACAGGCACCCTCGGTAAAGCTCTCGGCGGAGCCTCAGGCGGATTCATAGCCGGGAGGAGAGAGCTCATCGAACTTTACAGACAGCGCTCAAGACCCTATCTTTTCAGCAATACGTTAGCTCCTGTGGTTACGGGTGCATCCATCGCGGTTTTCGACCTCCTCAGTGAAACCACAGAATTGAGAGACAAGCTCGAGGAAAACACAACATATTTCAGAGAAAAAATGGCTGAAGCTGGATTTGACATCACCCCGGGAGTCCATCCTATCGTTCCCATCATGCTTGGAAAATTCGAGAATGATGCCCAACTCTCGCAGGATATGGCCAGAGATCTCCTGGAAGAGGGAATTTATGTCATCGGTTTTTATTTTCCGGTTGTTCCAAAAGGCCAGTCCAGGATCAGGGTCCAGCTATCTGCCGCGCATGACAGACATCACCTGGACAGAGCTATTGAAGCCTTCACGAAAGTTGGGAAAAAACACGGCGTTATTTCTTAATCTGATTGAGATTCCAGGATAACAACGGCGATCGCAAGATCTTTTATATGTGAGATCGACACCTGTATGTTCGTCACTCCCATTTCCTCTGTGATCTTTTTGACAGTTCCGGAGAGGACGAGCTCGGGTTTTCCCTTTTCGTTGTTCACAACTTCGATCTCTTTGAATGCAACGCCCTCTCTCCAGCCTGTGCCGATGGCCTTGAGAAGGGCCTCTTTCACAGCAAAGCGCGCCGCATAGTTCTGAACGTTATTCTTCTTGGGTTCGCAGTATT
>WTAW01000256.1 GCA_013139435.1 Candidatus Aminicenantota bacterium
AAAAGCGGCATCAGAGAACCCCATGATGTCCAGCTTCGAAGCGGTCAAAGCCGCGACACTACTTTTCGACTACAAAAACCAGAATGTCCTGGCAGAAATAAAGCTTATGAGCGACAACGAAGAGAACAACAAAAAAATTGCAGACGCACTGAACGGTTTTAAAGCGATCGGGGGCATGGCTGCGGCGCAAAAGCCTGAACTCGGAGAATTACTCAATAAGATCGAGATCTCTTCGACGGCAGATCATGTCAAAATCTACTGCAGCCTTCCCGAAGAGCTCCTGAACAAGCTCAAAAGCGCTGTCCCAGAAGATATCGACGAAGCCAAGGAATAATCCAGGTTAAAAGAAGGCACTCAGTCTTGCAGGATGTATTCTTGCCAGGAAAAAATCACGCAGGCTAGAATAAGAAATCCTGCGGTTATCAGGAATAAAATCAATACAGCCAGCGCTGGAGGAGTGGGTTCCAGACGAAAGAGCAGGAATGCAAATCCTTCGTGCGCCTGTGCGGTAGGCAACAAAGACTTCAGATAATGAGCAATGGCGAATCGCTGCGTTGACCCAGGGAAATACTGTATTACATTCTCCCAACCAAAACTGAAAATCAATCCGAACATGATCGACCGCTTTAAGAATGTCCCGATCATCGTGAAGAAAGCAGTGTAACAGATCAGGCCAAGAACCAGAACGGCCATATTTCTGAACAGGATCTTATACAGAGAAAAATTCAGCAGATCATCTACATTCAGGATCAGAAAAGCAAAAACCAAACCAAAAACAACCATCAGAGCGATCAACGTCGTGTAAGCGGCATATTTCCCCAAGATGATCGCTGATTTGGGGACGGGACGTGTGGTTAGATAAGTCAGAGTTTTACCCTCCAATTCTTCAGAGCATACAGAGGTCCCGTAAAACAGCGCCAATATCAGGATCAAGAACTGGAGATAGAATCCCATGATCATGTTGGAGAAGATATAGATCCCCTCAAACCTGGGATGCCCCGTAAATATCTGAGAAAACTTGAAAATCCCGGCTAAGATGACAGGCAGAAAACTGATGAAATAAAAAACCTTCGATTTCCTCGCTCTTCTTACTAGGGGAAAGAAGAAGTGAAAAACATCCCACACGGAATTCCATAGATGTTTCAATTTTCCAACATTGCTCTGCGTCATACTCACTGTCCTATCAAATAATCGAAAACAGCTTGAAGATTGTCATCGGGCGATGTTACTTCAAACACTTCGATGTTGTTCTCCACAAAAAGAGAGGGTAATAGCCCGAAAAACTTGTCCCGGTTGTTGGTCTCGACCAGAAGCGAATCGTCATCAGGGATAAAATTGACCTTCAAGACAAAGTCATGCTGAATGAATTTGGAAACGAGCTCTCGCGGACGGCTGCACTTTATGGAGATGATGTGCGGATGCGACTCGATCAGATCTCTGATATAGTGGATATCTCCCTGCGCAAATATCTTTCCCTGATGGATCAGGATGATTCTTTTAGTCATCGCTTCAATCTCAGGGAGCACATGGCTCGAGACTACGATCGTCTTTCCTTCTTCCTTGTAGGATTTGATGAGCCGAATGATCTTCCTCCGGCTCAAGGGATCCAGTCCGTTTAAAGGCTCATCGAGAATAAGGATCTCCGGCTCATGAGCAATGGCTTGCGCGACCTTTAACCTCTGACGCATACCCCGGCTGTATGATCTTATGACTCTGTCTTTATCCGGCGTCAGCTCAACGATGTCCAGCGCTTTTCTTGCTTTGGCCAATATTTCAGACTCCGATAGATGATAGAGCCTCAATAATCCGGTGAGAAACTGCCAACCGGACAATTCATCGTAGAAGGAATCCTGCTCGGGACAGACTCCGAGGTCTTGGAACATGGCATAGTTATTTCTCACCTTTTGACCGGAGATCCAAACAGAACCGATGTTTGGTTTTAACTGTCCCGTTATCAGTCTTAAGAATGTTGATTTTCCCGCACCATTAGGGCCCAGAAGGCCGGTAATACCTGGTTCGATCTGTAGTGTGACATCACTCAGGCCCAGAACATTCCCATACCAGCGGGACAGATTCTGGACTTCGATTACGGGCTTCATTTGACCACCTCAACACCTCTGATCTTTTTCTTCAATACATAGGCTCCCAATATACAGAATCCTGCGATGATCACAAACGATAGGAACCAGGGGATATCATGGGGCAGTTTCTGAGCAAAGAGAAAAGCTCCCGCCTGTTTCAGGTTCTCCTTTATGGAAAGAAGGGCAAAGTACTCATTGCGGAAGATTCCAAAAAAGATGCCGTAGAGAATATCAGAGAATATGTACAAACCGAAGATCAAAATCGCGACATATCTTCTGTTTTTATTCACAGATGAAAGGAAAAGCCCATAAAAAGCAAAAAAGATCGTAACCAGGAAGGAATAGCCGATCACAGAGAACGGGAGTAACGGATAAGTGGAAAGAAACTCAAAACTCGCTGCAAAAAGCAACTTCATCAGGATGAAAACAAGACCGGGTAAAAGAGTGACAAAAAAGAGAAAAAACACGATGACAGATGCTTTTCCTAGGAAATAATCCCTTTTAGTGATAGGCCGTGAAAAATAGAGCTGAAGAGAATTGAACTTGAGGTCATCAGAGATGAGGCCGGCTCCACAAAAAACCAGGATCATGACCATCATAAAAAGTATATAGTCATTCGTAAAATACGCTTTAAAATAAGCGGGGTTGATGTTGAGAAAATCGGGCATCTCCCCCTCTCTGATCATAAATTGAAAGTCTTCCAGTCGCTCAGCGACGTAAATGCCGGCAAGAAAAAGCACGGCAGGCGTAAGGGCTAGGAAAAAAAGGAGTTTGAAAAACTTCTTCCGGAATGTCAGCTTGATCCCATAGCGTGTGATGGGCAACCAGGAAAGCTTTTTATTCAAAAACTCGCCATCCCAGTGTGTATAGCCTTTTTCCTTAATGGTCATCAATCGACTCCCACCACCTCTGCGAACAGGTCCTCTAGCGAAGTTTGACTCTTGACAAAATGCCTGACTTGATGTCCTCCAGCATCCGCCACACGAAAAATCTCTTGGGGGCTTTCTCCTGGAGGCATGTATACTTTAAGCATTCC